>CACXEL010000194.1 GCA_902766655.1 uncultured Lachnospiraceae bacterium
AGTCACAGGTACGGAGATATAGTAGGAAAGTATGTGATCTACCGGGGTGAGGCGGCAGAAACAGACGGCATTCAATACCTGAATGTAGAAGATTATCTTAAATCGCTGGGATAAGGGATTTGTCCCGGCATGACGAAGCTGATGATCTGTCACGGAGACCATGGCTGGACTTATGCGCCGGACTCTGAAAGATTGTAGGGCAGACTGGAGCTGGCAGAGATTATTGATGAAGAACAGGAGATTCGGTGATGGAGGCCAGGCGCGGATATGTGCCGGAGGATGATCGTAACTTTTCGGCGGAAGCCCTTTCTACGTTGAAGACTGCATCCCGGCACATCTTATACCTTCTGAATGAAGGGTATGACTTGAAGCAGTCGACTGTTTTTGTCGGAAATCACTACCTGCTCTCCGAGCGGCAGCGGCTGGCTGTTATGAGAAGCGTGGCAACTCGGCAGCAGCTTCTGGACCGTAAAATGAAACAGGCCGCACCAGGTGAACTGACCGGCCGGGAGGTCTGGATCGATGGATTCAACACCGTCATTACGCTGGAAGTGCTTCTCAGTGGTTCTCCGCTGCTTGGCTGCATGGATGGAACGATTCGCGACCTTGCCGCCCTGCGGGGAACCTACCGACTGATTCCGGAGACGGGGGAAGCCGTGCGCATGATGTTCGATGTGCTGCGGGATTTCGCTGTGGGAAAGGTAAATATCCTGCTGGATGAGCCTGTGTCCAACTCAGGCAGGCTGAAGGGTCTGATTGCGGATATCATGGAAGATGGGGCATATCCCTTTACTTTGGATATTCAGATCCTGCGGGATGTGGACCGGGCACTTTATGGGAAAGAATTCGTGATTACGTCTGATTCCATCATCCTCGATCATTGCGTAAGCTGGGTGAACCTGACAGCAGAGTGTATGGAGCGCAAAGGGAGACAGGGAATCTGGGTGTGGAGTGAGCCGACTACGCGGTAGCTTGAGACTGAAAGAGGGGCATGATTACTCAAAATCTTCAAATTCTGAGTAATCCTGCCCCTCCCCCATCTCCACCTTGCATTAGCCGTTCGACTAAGATACAATAAACATGTATCGAAATTAGTCGTACGGCTAATTTTTTTATAACTGCAATCCTTCTTAGCCGACCGGCTAAAAAAGAGAGGTCGAGATGAAAATAACGGACGCACAATCATTTGGAGCCATGATTAAAAGCAGGCGGAAACAGCTGGGCTATACCCAGGCCTTCATTTCCGAGATGACAGGCCTTAGTGTGAGCTTTCTTTCGGAGCTTGAAAATGGCAAGAAGACGATTCAGCTTGAAAAGGCGATCCAGGTCGCCATGCTTCTGGGATTGGACCTGACTATGGAGGCTCGCGGCAAGGCATGAGAGAACTGAAAGTATATATCGAGATCCAGGGGCATGAATTATATGCCGGCATAATCATCGGGAATGATCCGACAGATGCTGTTTTTACATATAATGAGGCATATTTGTCCAAGGGTGAGCCGCTCTCTGTGAGTCTGCCCTTCCAGCCGGGTCAGTTCACACCGGCAGCAACGAGATGTTTTTTTGAAGGCCTGCTTCCGGAAGGCTTCAGCCGGAAGAGCGTAGCCAGATGGATGCACGCTGATGAAAATGACTATCTGACGATCCTGGCCGGGTTGGGGAAAGAGTGTCTTGGAGCTATCCGGATCGAAGATGCAGCAGACCCTATCATTAATCATCCGTCTTATGAAGAACTGAGCCTGGACCAGGTAAAGCGTCTGGCGGCGGAAGGCGCGACGAAATCGACAGAATTACTGGTCAGGTCCCATCTGTCCCTGACCGGGGCTTCGGGAAAAGTCGGGCTTTATCTACATGAGGGGAAATGGTATCAGCCGCTCGGGACAGCTCCGAGTACGCACATTGTAAAGCAGAGTCATGTGCGGCTGCAGCACATTGTAGAAAATGAACGCCTGGCTCTTCTCACTGCCTCTGGCTTGGGAATACCGACAATCAAGAGTTTTATAGTCAATGCAGATTCCTTCCGGGATTCAGATATTTTGCTTGCGACGGAGAGATACGACCGAGACCTGTCAAATTCGGTAGGGGAGATCAATGGGCTGAGTTGTCCGCTGCGCCTTCACCAGGAAGATTTCGCTCAGGCAATGGGTATCCCGGGGAGTGAAAAGTATGAACGTGCGGGAGATGGCTATCTCGGCAGGATTTTCCGGCTGGTGAGAAATGTCTCGGCGGATCCTCTGCAGGATCAGCAGAGGCTTTTGGATATCCTCATTTTTGATAAGCTGATTGGAAATACAGACAATCACATTAAAAACCTGTCCTTCCTGTATGCGCCGGACCTCCGGTCAGCCAGGCTTGCGCCAGCCTATGACTTGGTCTCTACGCTGATTTACAAGGAATCCACGGCCGACATGTCGATCGCCATAGCAGGGGAGCTTCGCTGGGACCGGATTACAAAGGATACTTTCGTGGAAGCGAATCGGGAGATAGGTCTTTCGAAAAAGTTCATTGCCCGTGAGTATGAACGGTTGGCAGTGGGCCTTCCGTCAGCGATTCAGGAGGCTGCGGCTCGGATGGAAGCGGAAGGCTTCATGAATGCGCCGGGAATCGCGCAAAAGGTGCTGGAGCTGCAGAGGTGAGGCCCTGGCGCACAGGGTCGACTGTCTCGGGGGATATGTCTCTCCCCAGGAGAAGTACGCGGATGCCTGGACACTTGAGGATTATGGCATTTTCTGAAGATCGCTGACGAAAGAAGCCGCTGAGAGGTATCCTGTATTCTGCCATCCGGTGTAAACAGGACCGGCTCAGGACAAGAGAAGATTGTTCTGTCAACTATACTTCTGTACAATAAAAGGACCATCCGGATCGAATCCGGATGGTCCTTTTTGCGGCAGGGGAGGTCGTGGCGGACACGCATCAGGGCCCGGTAGTCAAAAATACTTCCGGTTCCTGCGCAGGGTCCGCCGAATCAGACAGGGTGGATCAGCTAGCGTTTTTCCCCGTATCTGTGTTTCAGCTCGTTGTACTCTTCCCGGCCAATCATACCGTTCCCCAGCCACTCTTCAAGCTGCTCCATCCGCCGCCTGCTATCCCGCTCAAACTGGTCCTCCGCCATGGGGGTATTTACCTGATTCGGCCGCACATTCATTTGCCTTTTTTGCCCGGGCGATGGATTGACAGTCGGTTTATTTGCCCGGCGTCCGCTCTGTTCCGCCCGCTTCTCTCTGAGGGAGGAAGCGATTCCTGTTCTTATGACTATGAATAAAGAGATCAATACTAAGAAAAATGAAAGCCTGGGGAGGTAATATTCCAGGAGATGGAGGAATCTCCGGACCAAAAAGCGTCTTGTCGGAGCCGACGTCGGCGTCGGAGTCGCAGTTATTACCACCTCGACTGTCGACGTCGGGGCGCTGTCCCCGGATATTTCGCGCTGGAGCTTGTCCTGGTATTCCCCGGTCTCATTTATGGTCAACTGACCGCCGAAGCGGTTGACATTGCTTTTTCCGAAGACGTCCGTGAGGACCATCTCCCCCTTGTTTTCGACATGTCCCGGAATGCGGGCAATGATCTCGATCTCTTCGTCCGCCCACTCTGCTGAGAGGTCCTCCTGGATGAACCTTCCCCTGTTCATGATGTTGCCCTGGACAGTAAGCCCATAGGTTTGGACCTCAGCGCCTTCCGCGACCGACAGAGTTATTCCTTCGGGAACTGTAAAGTACCGGAAGATGATGGTCCTGTCCGGCGGGATTTCGAAATCACGGGAGATCGTCAGGTTCTCTTCCGTGCAGAGGAGAGTTGTGGCAGCTGGAAGGGTATAATCGCCGGAAAGCATTTTTTCCAGCATCTCAAATGACGAGAAACTGATTTCTTTCCCGGCTGTGTCGTAAATTGAGGTCCGGATCATTCCCTCCGAGGCGGTCGGGATAAGCCCCTTCGAGGCGCTCAGGCTAAGTCTCTCCGAGAAGGTCTGGCTAATCCCCTCCGAGACAGTCTGGCTAAGCTCATCCGAATAAGCGGCCAATGCGGACAGAGGCGTTACATGGTGATCAGAGTCTTCAGATGTTTGGCCGTCCTCGGGTGTTTCAACGAAAAAACCGGATTTCCTGTCCAGTAGTGTCGTCCTTGCCTACACCGTATTTGTCCACGGTATACCAGGCTGATGTTGCGGTATGGGACACGCCGTCCAGATCCACGACCTCGAACAGGTGGATGGTAAAGGTCTTGTCCTTATTTTTCACGACCTCTGCTTCCGGCGGGTAGAAGCCATTGTTCGTGAAATAGTAGATCTGCGCCCATTTCGCCAGCTCTTTGGCCTTGTAAGGACCTTCTTCTTTGGGCTGGAGATAGGTGCGCGGCTCCAGCATATACACGCCGGTCAGAATGTTGTCCTCGGAGCCGCCGGCCAGGGTGCTCTCATCCCGGATCACATTCATGAGAATGGCTCCCTCCACGTCGGTCAGCGTGAGGGACTTGAACCAGCGGGAGACGTCCTCTCCCGTATCGGTGAGGACTTTTTTGATTTCGACGGAGTTTTCGCCCAGCGCCTTGGCCGTCTTGGAATCGAAGGTGAAGATCTTCTCATAGTATTCGGGGTCACCGGACTGGAACATGGCGTGAAGCTTCATATCGTCTCCGCTCAGGTCCAGCCAGTATTTGAGCTGCCCGTCGTCCTTGTAATAGCGAAAGTCGACGCCTGCGCCCAGGGGTTCCATGGAATAGTTACCGGTGAGGATGTTGTCCTCGGAGCCGCCGGCCAGAGTGCTTTCATTTCTCTTGACCTTCATGACGGCTTTCTCACCTTTGAACTGGATCGTCAGCGATTTGAACCAGGACGAGACGTCGATGCCGCCCATGGTGTAGACGTTGTGGAAGATGAGGCTGTCATCCTTATAATCCGCCGTCTCCAGGTCCAGAATGAAGAGGGACTCATAGAAGGTCGGCTCATCGGAGCGGAAATAGCAGTGCAGCACCAGATTGTCGGCCATCGCGCCGGTGAAGTCCAGCCAGTACTTCGGCATTCCGTCCTTTTGACGATACAGATATGTGTTCGCCAGGACGGCGTCTTCCTCCGTTTCCGGGAAGGGGTCGCCGTCGTCGTTGAGGAGCTGGGCCTGGGAGACCACGTCCTCCAGCATGGTCCCGACCGTCATGCCGAGGGCTTCGACCTCCTTGGAGACGAACATGTAGGTGAGTCCGTCCACCGTAAAGACAATGCGGCGGTCCTTCACGTCGTAGCCGCTGACCTTGTAGGTGTAATCAATCTCGTAGCACTTCTTCTTCCCGATGGTCTTTTTCTGTGCCTCCGACGTCACCTTGAGATCGGAATACTGCTTCTTCATATATGCGGTAAAATCGGTGATGAATGTTTCCTCGGAGTCATACTTGTAGGTCGTCAGCATGACGTAGGGGATGGAGCCCACGCTCTGGGCATATATATAGTATTCACTTCCTTTCAGCACCGCGGTCGTGTCATCCGGGACCGCGATCTTGATGTTCCAGTCTGCCAGGGTGTCATAGTTGTCCCCCGCCGCATAGCAGAAGGAAGAAAACGACATGGTGAACACAAGGATGAAGCAGAGCGCAGTCAATAGTTTTTTCATTGTAAACTCCTTTCCGCATGAAAAGCTGTCTTTGTTAGGTGCTGTGTATCATCCGGTCTTTCAATAATCCGCATCTCTTTCCGTGCAGCAGCTACTTTTTTACTGCACTACATCAGAACATGTGATAACCTAATTATATCTGCTGAGACAAAAGAATGAAATCCGCCAAAGAGGCAATTTCTGAATTTGTCAATGAC
>CACXEL010000195.1 GCA_902766655.1 uncultured Lachnospiraceae bacterium
CGGCCGGCACCTGCCGGCCCGCCGGGCGCTTCCCTCTGACGGGTATTCTTCGGCCGGGGCCGGCGTGTGTCTGCATTTTCAGCCCGCCGGCTTCACTCGCCGGCGTCCGGGTCCACGTCGATGATGATCTTCATGGTCGTCTCGCGGTTGTTGTCGATATATTCATAAGCCTTGGGGTAGTCCTCAAAGGCGAAATGGGCTGTCTGAAGTGGTTTCAGCAAGATCCGGCCCTCCTCAACGAGGCGGATGGCGTCTACGAAGTCCTCGTGACGGTACATCATGGATGTATTGAGGTCCAGCTCGGAGTCGTTGAGCTTGGCCAGGTCCACACTGGCGCGCTTGCCGAAGACGGCGACCAGGATGATGGTGCTGCCCTTGCGGGCGTTCTGGATGGCCTGGTCCATGGTGATGTCGCTGCCGGCACACTCGAAGATCACGTCAGCCTTGTCGGGGCCGTAGGTCTCAAGGAGGGCTTCGCCGAAATCCTTGTGGAGGGTGTTGAAGGCGTAGTCAGCGCCGACGCTCTTTGCCAGTTCAAGGCGCTTGTCGGAAATATCAGTGACCATGACCTTGTCCGCGCCCAGGGCCTTGACGGACTGGGCAAGCAGGATACCGATGGGGCCGCAGCCGAGGACGACGACCTTGGATCCCTTGAGATCCGGGAAGCGCTTTGCGGCATGGACGGTGACCGCCAGGGGCTCCAGCATGGCGCCTTCGCTCCAGGTCATGGAATCGGGGATGGGAGTGACCTTGGAGGCATCCACCGCGAAATACTCGCCGGCTGTGCCCGTGGTCTGGAAGCCCATTACCTTGAGCTTCTCGCAGAGGTTATATTTGCCGTGGAGGCAGGGGTGGCAGCGGCCGCAGAAGACCTGGGGCTCAATGGTGATCCGCTGCCCGACGGTGAGATCCTTGACATACTCGCCGAGGGCGACGATCTCGCCGGACACCTCGTGTCCCTGGGTCACCGGGTAGGAGGTGTAGGGATGGGTGCCGTGGTAGACGTGAATGTCGCTGCCGCAGATGCCGATCTTCTTGATCTTGACCAGGACCTGGTCGGGACCGGGCACAGGGATCTCAATCTGGCGGAAGATGATTTTTTTTGGCTCGGTCATGACCTGCTGCGTCATCATGTTCTTCATAGTTCAAACTCCTTTTTTGTGTCTTTGCTCCAGCTGATCGTAAATGCTGTCGCAGTCAGGACAGAAGGCGGATGCCTCGGCGTGGAGCGCATCGATAAATAAGGACATCTTCGTTGCTTTGTCTGAGCAGAGGGCGAGCCCACGGGACATCATCCAGAGCTCCTCGCAGGCCCTGACCCTCTTCTCATCGGAGGTGATCTCCTTCAGCCCGAACAGACGCCGACCGTAATTTTTTCCCAGACAGGTGCCCAGATACCTCCGGGCAGCGTTGCGGAATTCACGGTACAATGCCGCTTCTTCCTCTTCCGACAGTACCATGTTGAGATACAGGTCGTCAAGGGTCCGGCCGACTTCCGTGAGCAGGGCTTTTTTTGAGACGCGGCGCTTGCGGTAGAGACCCGGCAGGTAGACGAATTTCCAGAGCCAGTTGTCCACCGCCCTGCCGGGATTTTTAGGATCCTCATAGCGCCTTTCGTAGAGCGTGGCAAGAAAGCCGGCCAGGGCGTCATTTTTCTCGGCTGTCTCACTGAAAATGAGCTTCCGCTCCTCAGGATCCAGCTCCTCAAAATAGGCATCCCATTTATCATCCACTTCACGCATTATGCCGGCCTCCTTACCATTTGCTTGCGGGTGGCGGACAGACTCTGCACTCTCCGGCAGGCCTTCGGGCCGCCCGCGGCTGTGAGCAAAATCCGCCGGCGCCTCTCATGAATGAGAATTCGTGGGAAATGAAGTCCGCCCGCGGAGTTTGTTCGCGAATAGATTGCCGGACCTTGGGCAGCATTCGCGCTGCCGGGTCCTTTCCGGCCATGCAGTCGAAGCCGACGGCGATGGCCGGTATGTAGGGTGTGACGGCCCGTCCGCGGCGATTACGCCGCGCGGTCCTTCCCGGCCATGCAGTCGAAGCCGACGGCGATGGCCGGTATGTGGGGTGTGACGGCCCGCCCGCGGCGATTACGCCGCGCGGTTCTTCTTGGACATGCAGTCGATACCGACGGCGATGGCCAGAACGAGGCCCTTGACGACCATCTGCGTGTATTCGCTGACGTCCATCAGGATCATGCCGTTGGTCAGGGAGCCGATGATGAGAACGCCTGCGACGACGCCGGACATCTTGCCGACACCGCCGTTGACGGAGACGCCGCCGAGGACGACGCAGGTGATGACGTCGAACTCAAGGCCCTTGCCGACCGTGCTCTGTGCGGAGCCGGAGCGGGAAAGGAGAACGATACCTGCGAGACCTGCGAAGAAGCCGGACAGGGCGTAGATGAGGTACTTGACGCGGTTGACACGGATACCGGAGAGCTCAGCGGCCTCCTCGTTGCCGCCGATGGCGTAGAAGTAACGGCCGAAGTAGGACTTGTTGAGGATGAAGCTGCCCAGCGCGAAGCAGGCAATCATGATCAGGGCGCAGACCGGGACGGGGCCGACAGCCCAGCGGCCGAAGAGGCCGAAGCTGCTGGTGAAGCCGGAGATCGGACGTCCGCCGGAGATCAGGTAGGAGATGCCTTCGAAGATGGTCTGAGAGGCGAAGGTGGCGATCAGGGCGGGGATGCCGATCGTGGCGACCATGCTGCCGTTCAGGGCGCCGATCGCTGTCGCGAGGAGCAGGGAGATGATCACCGCGATCCACATGTTCATGCCTGCATTTACCATGAGGAAGGCGCAGATGACGTTGACGAAGGTGATGATGGAACCGATGGAAAGGTCGATGCCGGCGATCAGGATGACGAAGGTCATGCCGATGGAGGCGATGCCGTAGTAGGAAACCTGGCGGGAGATGTTGACGATATTGCTGCCGGTGAGGAAAGTGCCGCCGCTGGCGATCGTGAAAATGATGACCTCTGCAATGAAGACCAGCCAAATCGCGTTTGACTTGACAAGACTCTTGATATTCACGTTACTCATTTCATAGCCTCCTTTTGATCGATGATACCGGACGCATAAGCCATGATGGTGTCCGAATTGAACTGTTCCTTCTCAAGCTCGCCGGTCATCTCACCTTCCGCGAGCACTATGATGCGGTCAGACATACCCATCAGCTCCTCCATTTCGGATGAGATCATGAGCACGCTGTGTCCTGATTCCACAAGATCGTTGATGAGCTTGTAGATTTCGTACTTGGCACCGACGTCGATACCACGGGTCGGCTCGTCGAAAATGATGAGCTTGGAATCCGCAGCCAGCCACTTGCCGAGGATGACCTTCTGCTGGTTGCCGCCGGAGAGGTTCTTGACCAGCTGGTGGACGTTCGGACACTTGATCTGGATATCAGAGCGGTATTTCTCCGCTGTGGCGTGCTCGGTCCTGGAGTCGATCACGCTGGCCTTGGAGATCCGCTCGTAGATGGGCATGTTGATGTTGTTCTTGATCGAGTTGGTCAGCAGGGCGCCGTGGCGCTTCCTGTCCTCAGGCACCAGGGCTATGCCGAGGTCGATGGCCTCGCGCGGGGACCTGGGATTGATTTCCTTGCCGTAGTAGATGATCTGTCCGGACTCCTTGGGCTTGGCGCCGAAGAGAAGCTCGGCAAGCTCCGTGCGGCCGGCGCCGACCAGGCCGCCCAGGCCGAGCACTTCGCCGGCGTGGAGCTTGAGATTGATATCCTTGTCGCCGTTTCCGCACAGGTTCTTGAGCTCAAGGACGACCTCGTCCGAGATGCAGGGCTTGCGGGGCGGATACTTCTGGGTCATCTCACGGCCGACCATGAGGGTGATCAGCTCGTTGACGGTGGCCTTGTCCGTGATGAGGGTCTTGACATACTCGCCGTCGCGGATGACTTCGATCCGGTCGGAGAGGCGGAAGATCTCCTCGAGACGGTGGGAGATATAGATGATGGAGACGCCGCGGGACCGCAAAAGCTCGACGACCTCGAACATGCTCTCGACCTCGTTGGTGGTCAGCGGGGCGGAGGGCTCGTCCATGATGAGGACCTGGGCGTTCTGCTGGATGGCCTTGGCGATTTCAATCATCTGCTGGTAACCGACGGTGAGGTTCTTGACCAGCTCCTTGGGGTTGATCTTGATGCGGAGCTGGGCGAAAGCCTTGGCGGCCTCCTCCTCCATGGCCTTGCGGTCAATGACGACGCCCTTGCGGATCGGGCGCCCGAGGAAGAGGTTCTCAGCGGCTGAGAGCTCGCCGACGTTGTTGAATTCCTGGTAAATGATGGCAATACCGTTCTCCGCCGCCAGCTGGGGCGTCATGCGGTCGAACTCCTTGCCGTTGATCTTGATCTTGCCGGACGTCGGAATGACAGCGCCCGAGCAGCACTTGATCAGTGTAGACTTGCCCGCGCCGTTCTCGCCGATCAGTCCAAGGATCTCGCCGCGCCGAAGCTGCAGCGTGACATCCTTGAGAGCGACTACGCCGGGGTATTCCTTTCGGATGTGTTCGAGTTCAAGGACAAAATCTTCACTCATTCCCTAACCTCCTTTGAATGATGGTATAAGATGCCCGCGCAATACGGGTGCTTGTCTGAGTATTGCGCGGGCAATCAAGTCTGAGGTATTACTGCATGCCTTCCATGATGGTGGGGGCATCCTCGCCGGAGATTCTCATCAGGCCGCGGAAGACGTTCTGGGCCTCGAGCTTGTCGCCCAGGATCAGGGCGTACATGGAGGCGCAGGCTGTGGCGGTATCCACGTCGGAGCCTTCGAAGCCGACAGCGATGCGGGCCGGATAGGTCTCGTCCATGAGGTGCTCGAGCTGCTGCTTGGTGACGTCAGCGGTGAAGACACCCATATCCTCGGGGATATTGCCGCCGGTGGAGATCTGGAAGGCTTCGTCGGTGCCGATCATGGCGCCGGCGCCGATGCCGGTCACGATCTTGCAGTCCGGATAGCGCTGAAGGATGGTCTCCATAGCGGTCTGGGCCTGGTTGGCGTCAAGACCGGCCTGGCTGGAAACGATCTCATAGAGGCCGGAAGCGGTGGCTTCGAGACCCTGGACGATGCCTTCCTCGCGCTCCAGAAGGATGGTGGTCTGCGGATAGTTGATCATGGCGATCTGAGCCTTGTTGTCAGCGGTGTAGTGCTGAGCGATGAACTCGCCGGCAGCCTTGCCGATCTCGATGCCGAGGTCGGTGTTGTTGAGGACCCAGTTTCCGTCAGTGTTTGTCATCGGGTCGTCCCAGCACATGACCTTGATGCCGGCGCTCCTTGCCTGGGCACATGCATCTTCAACGGCCGCGGCGTCGGAGGGATGGACCATGATGAGGTCGCACTTGGAGGAGACGAAGTTTTCAATCTGGCCGATCTGGGTGGCAGAGCTGTCGTCGCAGGCGACGATGGTGATTTCAGCGCCGTTCTGCTCGACTACCTTCTGAAGAGCGGTCATGACGCCGGCCCAGTAGGAGTTCTGCAGAGACTGGATGGTGACGCCGATCTTCTTGCCCTTCAGGGTAGAGAGATCAGCTTTGGCATAGAACTCGGGGCTTGCCTGAACGCCCTCGGTCTCGCCTGTGCTTGCAGCGGCCGGCTCGGAGGATCCGCCTCCGGAACTGGAGGAACCGGAAGCGCCGGATCCGCCACAGCCTGCCAGAAGGCCAAGAGCCACGGTGGCTACACAGAGAATGGCTAAGAGTTTCTTTTTCATTGTTCAACCTCCTTGTTGAATGAGAAGAGTATGTGTTTCCTTCCTTTGGCCTGGAAGGCTCGGCACGGTAACAATAGATCCATGGTCGGATCCGGATCAAATCAGAAGCAGGTGAAGGCGCCGTCGATAATGAAATCCGATCCGGTCGTGAAGGTGGAGGTATCTCCTGCCAGGTAGACGCAGATGGAGCCGAGCTCTTCCGGCTTGCCGAGTCTGCCCATGGGAGCCATGGCGTTCCACTGAGCGATGAGCGGCTGGAGGGTCGGGGAGGAGAGGGTGAGGTCGGTGCCGATGTAGCCCGGGGAAATGCTGTTGACGCGGACGCCGCGCTTGGCCCACTCGATGGCCAGGGACTTGGTCAGCTGGATGACAGCTGCCTTGGAGGCGTTGTAGGCGCACTGGGGCTGGGGAACATTGACGATGTGGGCGGACATGGAAGCCGTGTTGATGATGGATCCGCCGCCGTGGGCGAGCATGTACTTGCCGGCGATGGTGTCGGTCAGGAAGACGCTGTCGAGGTTGATGGAGAGATTTTTCTTCCACTGGGCGTAGGTCATCTCATCCGCCGGGGCGTTGATGCAGATGCCCGCATTGGCGTGGCAGAAATCAAGACCGCCGAGCTTTTCGACGACTTCGTCGACCATGGCCTGGACCTCGTCTTCCTTCGTCACGTCGCACTTGATGGCGATGATCTTTCTGCCGGTCGCCTCGGCGATCTCCTTTGCGGTCTCCTCGGCGGTCGCGATGTCGAGGTCGACGATGGCCAGGTCAGCCCCAGCCTCAGCGAAAGCGATGGCTGTGCACTTGCCGATGCCACGGGCACCGCCGGTGACGAAGCCCTTCTTACCGTCCAGACGCATCATTTCGATAATACCCATTGATGTACTCCTTTCTAAGATAGGTTGGTGAAGTGGATTTGATAAATATGATTTGTAAAATGATTTATCATATTGTATTTACACAATACCATCACAAAAGGCAAAAGTCAACTTGGGAATTTTGTCAAATGATTATGCAAAATATTGTGCAATGTGCACGTGGCGCAGGAATTCCAAATCTGCTACAGTATATAATCAGAAGTAACATGGAGCTGTTCAACGTCCCGCGGCAGGAGAGGACAAGTATCCTTGGCCGGCGCAGGCCTCGACATCCTCAAGTCCCGGCCTGCCGGAAATGATGTGTATGCTGCCAGCCGGCATCGCCGCATCAGATCCGGACCATGAACAGCCGGAGGAGCGCTCGCATAGGGAGGCACCAGAGAGTATGGGCAAAAGTATTACACCGAAACAAATCAAGGCGAACAACCGGCAGCTTATCTATGATTTCATCTATCAAAACCGGAAGGTATCTCAGCAGGATATTTCCTATGCTCTCCGGCTCAGCAGGCCGACGGTCGCATCCAACCTGGTGGAACTGGAGGCTGACGGACTGATCTACAAGAACGGACAGCAGAACACGGAGCTCATCGGGCGCAAGGCAGTCGGTTATTCCATAGTTTCGGACTATCGCCTGGCGATCGGCGTGGAGGTGAGACGAAGCAGGCTGAAAATGATAGCCGTAGACCTCTACGGCGAGCCCATTGATTTTGAGGAAAAGAGCCTTGGATATGAGCGGACGGTCGACTACTGCAGGCGTGTGTGCGAGGAGATCATGGGTTTCATTTCCAGACATGGTATCCGCCATGAGCAGGTGCTCGGCATCGGATTTGCCATGCAGGGCCTGATCTCGACGGACGGGACCACCGTGGTGTACGGCGCGATCCTGAACAACACCGGCCTCAGGGTCGATTCCTTCAGCAAGTACCTGCCGTTTCCGTGTACCTTCATTCACGACCCGGAAGGGGCGGCGCTCACGGAGATCTGGCATTCGCCGGAGATCACCAGCGCCCTCTATATTTCCCTGAGCCAGCATCTGGGCGGGGCTGTGATAGCCGACGGGATGATCCGGGCCGGCAAGCATGGCCACAACGCCACCTTCGAGCACATTCGGGTGCGCATGGGATCCAACGCCAGGAAGTGCTATTGCGGCAGGTACGGCTGTCTGGAGACGGTCTGCTCCATGAATGCCCTTCTGGGGGATGAGCCGCCGGAAGCCTTCTTTGAAAATGTCCGGGCAGGAGATGCCGAGGCGGTGGGTCGCTGGCACGAGTATCTTGACGTTCTGGGCAGGATGGCCAGCAACCTCCATCTTGTCATGGACGTGGACATCATCCTTGGCGGACATCTCGCCCAGTTCCTGACAGAGCAGGACGTAAGATATATGTACAATGTAATCAAGGAGGCCACACCCTTTGACGAGGCGGAGGACTTCATTTATCTCAGCAGGATGCCGAGGCATAATATCGCCATCGGCTCGGCCCTCACCTACATAAGGGCTTTTCTGGCGGATACTGAGCAAAATGAGGCCCCGTCAAGAATTCTGTGAATATCATTTAGGCCGCAGGACGGTTCTTTTGGGACGGAGGGACGGTTCTTTTGCGCCAAAATCAAAGATTTTGGCGCAAAAGAACCGTCCCTCCGTCCCAAAAGAACCGTTTTTCAGTCCCCGGGAACCGCCCCCGTCCCCACCACCCGGCAAGGCGGCCCCTGCCGGATAAATCGGGCTGGGCATTTGCGCCGCGGTTCTTTTATGCTATAATGAACAGACAATCAACCCGAAAAGGGGACACACAAAGGAGAAGACATGAGAATAGCGGTCACTTACGAAAATGGAACCATTTTTCAGCATTTCGGTCATACCGAATGCTTTAAGGTATATGAGGTCGAGGACGAAAAGGTCGTCTCGAGCCGGGTGATCGAGTCCGGCGGCGCCGGGTGCGGCGCTTTGGCAGGCTTCTTGGCCGCCAACGGCGTGGATGTCGTCATCTGCGGCGGAATCGGCGGCGGTGCCATGAACCATCTGGTGGAGGCAGGGCTTGAGGTCTGCTCCGGCGCCCAGGGCGACGCGGACGCAGCGGTCGATGCTTACCTGAAGGGGGAGCTTACCTCCGAAGGCGCCAACTGTGATCACCATGAGCATGGCGAAGGCCACCACTGCGGCCACCACGGTGAAGAAGAAGACCATGAGTGCTGCGGCCACGGTGACGAGGAAGACCACGAATGCTGCGGCCGCCACGGCGAGGACGAGGGCGAAGACGGCCACTGCTGCGGCAGGCACAGACGCCAGCTCACCGTCGACGGGAAAAATGCAGGCAGGACTGTCCGTGTCCACTACAGGGGTACCTTCGACGATGGCAGCCAGTTCGATTCTTCCTATGATCGCGGAGAACCGCTGGAGTTCGTCTGTGGGGCCGGCATGATGATCAAGGGCTTCGACGCTGCTGTCGCAGACCTTAAAGTGGGCCAGATCGTCGACGTCCACCTCATGCCCGAGGAGGCCTACGGTCCCTCCAATCCGGACGCCATCCTCACGGTCCCGATCAGCGACATTCCCGGCGCGGAAGGCCTGACCCTTGGCCAGCAGGTATACCTCCAGGGCGCCATGGGCCAGCCGATCCCCTGCAGGGTCACTGCCCTCGAGAACGGCAATATCACCTTCGACGCCAACCACGAGATGGCCGGCAAGGAGCTCAATTTCAGGATCGAGCTGGTGGAGGTCCTCGACTGACAGCCACTCCCGGCATATAGGAAACCTCCGGAAACTCTGCAATGTGCGTATTGAACAGTTAATACTGACTATATTTATAGGAGGAAACAGACATGGCACTTTCCAAGGATTTCCTCTGGGGTGCAGCCAGCGCTGCCTACCAGGTAGAAGGAGCATACGATGAGGACGGCAAGGTCCCGGGTATCTGGGATGCCCTGAGCGCAGGCCACGTCGCCCACGGCGACACCGGCAATGTCGCCTGCGACCACTATCACCGCTACAAGGAGGACGTGGCCCTGATGAAGGAGATCGGCATCAAGGCCTATCGCTTCTCCGTCAGCTGGCCCCGCGTCATGAGTGGTCCCGACACCGTCAACGAGAAGGGACTGGCCTTCTACAAGGACCTGGTCGCCGAGCTGAAAAATGCAGGCATCGAGCCCATGGTGACCCTCTTCCACTGGAACCTGCCCATGTGGGCCCACGAGGAGGGCGGCTGGCGCAATCCCAAGGTCGTGGACTGGTTCCTCAGCTACGCCAAGGTGGTGGTGGACGCCCTTTCCGGCCAGGTCTCCCGCTGGATGACCTTCAACGAGCCGGCCTGCTTCATCGGCCTCGGCTATGTGACCGGCGGCCACGCTCCCTTTGAGACCCTGAAGGCTGCCTCCATGGAGGAGGGTATGGACGATCTGGTCCTTCTCTCCAAGCATGTCCTCCTGGCCCACGGCCGGGCCGTGCAGCTCATCCGGGAGCGGGCGGTCCTCGCCCCTCAGGTCGGTATGGCTCTGAACGGCGCCCTCTACGAGCCCAAGGGCAGTGATGAGGCGGCCGTGAAGGCGGCTTACGACAGGACCTTCCCGGAGAACCCCATTTTCTTCGACATCAACTGGTGGGCGGACCCGGCCATCCTCGGCACGCTTCCGAATCCCATGAAGGGCAGGATCACGGACGAGGAGCTCATGGTGATCTGCCAGAAGCTGGACTTCTTCGGCTACAACTGCTACCAGTCCAGCAACTACGAGGAGTACGCCGGCCCCAACCCGGACGTCTATCCGGGCATGCCCCGGACGGCCATGGGCTGGACCATCACGCCGGACGCCCTCTACTGGGCCGCCCGCACCTTCCACGCCCGCTACGGCCTGCCCTTCCTGATTACGGAGAACGGCATGGCCAACCTGGACTTCGTCATGAGTGACGGCAAGGTCCACGATCCCCAGCGCATCGAGTACATGAAGGGTTACATTTCCGGCCTGCAGAGGGCTGCGGAGGAAGGTGTGCCGGTCATCGGCTACACCTACTGGTCCATCATGGACAACTTCGAGTGGGCGGAAGGGTACGACAAGCGGTTCGGCCTCATCTATGTTGATTACCGGACCCAGAAGCGCACCCTCAAGGATTCCGCTTACTTCTACGCAGATGTGATCCGCAAAGGCGGGATCTGAGCAAGTATATCCGGCGGCCGGCAGAATATCCCATGGGATTTCTGCCGGCCTTCCTGCCTGGCCGGGCCGGGCGGTCGGCTGCCCGTAATCGGGATGGATGCCTGTCAAGGGAGTGGGGCGGACCGAAGTCATGCTCGTTGCGGCATGGCGGATCGCTCCGCGTCTATATGCCAAATCGGGAGATAATTATGAAGGAAATATCCATCAAGGAGATTGGTCCTGTCAGGATAGGCCAGACAGAGAATGCCAAAGCCGGAACAGGCTGCACGGTCTTCATTTGCGAAAATGGTATGCGGGCCGGACTCGACGTGCGCGGCGGCGGGCCGGCCTCAAGGGAGAGCCAGCTCCTCAATCCTCTTATGGCTGCCCAGGTCATCCACGCGGTGGTCCTGGCCGGCGGAAGCGCATTTGGCCTGGGAGCGGCGAACGGCGTCATGCGGTACCTGGAGGAGCGGGGATTTGGCTTCGACGTCGGGGTGACGAAGGTGCCCCTGGTGGCCCAGTCGGACCTTTTTGACCTCACCGTGGGCGACCCCTTCGTGCGGCCGGACGC
>CACXEL010000196.1 GCA_902766655.1 uncultured Lachnospiraceae bacterium
CAGCCTCTTATACAAGGTCGACAGCCTGCGCCCGCAGATGAACGCCGACCTGGCCGCAAGACATGGCGTGACCAAGGCCGAGTGATCGATCAGGGAGGCCTGCCCGCTCTGACCTGAAGACGCGCCGGCCGGGAATCCATCCTATCCAGCAAGGGGATGACTCCCGGACCGGCGCATTCCATTGTGATATCGATGCCGGCAGATACGCCTGTCCGACACCGGGTGCCGCCCGGAACAGCGTATACCGAATGAAAGGAAAGTGAGAAAACTGATGAAAGCGACACACCTGCAGGTAGAATACCTGACGGAGCCTCTGGGGCTCGGCTGCGCGAAGCCCCGCTTTTTCTGGAACGCGGATGGGGGCGTCACGCAGACGGCATTCCAAATCATCTGCATGAAGGGAGAGCACACCGTCTGGGACAGCGGCAAAGTGGAAAGCTCTGCCATGACGCACATAGCTTACAATGGCAAAGAGCTTCACAGTCGGGACGCAATCACCTGGAACGTCCGGCTCTGGGATGAAAACGATGTGCCTGGAGAGCCTTCGGAAAGCCGCTTCGAGCTTGGCCTGCTCAGGCAGAGCGATTGGACAGCGAAATGGATCAGCGGGAACTACAAGCCGAATCCCAAACGCCGCTATCCTGTAGACTGTTTCAGGAAGGACTTCTCAGCGAACGATATCGTCAAGGCGCGTCTGTACGCCACGGCCCGGGGCGTCTATGACGTGACGATCAACGGCCGCCGCCTGGAGGACTTCATCCTGGCCCCCGGCTCAACGGATTACCGTAGGCGCCTCCAGGTCCAGGTCTACGACGTGACGTCCTGCATACATGAAAACAACAGGATTGAACTCCGCCTTGCCGACGGCTGGTTCCGCGGAAGCATCGCGGCATACGGGGTGACCAACGTCTTCGGCACACAGACCAGCATTCTGGCCCAGCTGGAGCTGACCATGGCTGACGGCTCCACCCGGACCATTGCCACGGATGAGACCTGGAACTGGTCCAACGACGGCCCCATCCGTTTCGCCGATCTCAAGGACGGCGAGGTCTACAATGCCACGATGCAGCCAAGCTACAGCGGCAAGGCTCTGGTGGCAGCATCTCCCAAGGGCGTCCTGCTCAGCATGTCCGACAATGTGCCGGTCGTCGAAAAAGAGCATTTTTCCCCGACGCTCCTGCCGGGAAAGGTCCTCGACTTCGGGCAGTGCCTCGCCGGTTCCCTGGCATTTGCCGTCAAAGGGAAGGCGGGACAGCGCATCCGAATTGTCTGCAGCGAATTCTATGACGCACAGACACAGTCCGTCGTCCGGAACGCGGTGGAAATGAAGCCCGCCACCGGCTGGACCCAGCAAAAGCTCCTCCTGAAGCTCCTCGCGCAGAAGGTCAGCGATCCGGTCGAGACGCCTCTTCAGGAGATACTTTTCACCTGCTCAGGCAGAGAGGACTTCTACAAGACAAGCTTTACGGTCTTCGGCTTCCGCTACGCCCAGATCATCGGCGACGTGGAATTCAATCCCGAGGACTTCACTGCCATTGCGCTCTACTCCGACCTCACGCAGACCGGCGATTTCTCCTGCTCGGACGAGCGGGTCAATCAGCTCGTGAAGAACACCCGCTGGAGCATGAAGAGCAATTTCCTCGACGTGCCCACCGACTGCCCCACCAGGGAGCGCCTGGGCTGGACAGGTGACGCCCAGGTCTTTTTCAATACAGGCGCCTACTTCATGGATACCGCCGCCTTCTTCCGGAAATGGCTCCGGGATATGGCAGACGGCCAGTACAAGAACGGCTTCATCGGTGGCGTGGTGCCCTTCAGCGGAGTGGAAATGATGTACAAGGCCACCGGCGGTTCCGTGGGCTGGGCGGACGCAATCTATCTTGTCCCCTACCGGTACTATAAGCGGTTCGGCGATAAGGAGCTGCTGATCCGCTGCTGGCCGATGATGAAAAAATATGCCGATACCCTGCTCGGCAGGATTGAAAAAGAAGGCCACTACGAGAAGGGTGTCCACCTGGGCGAATGGCTGGAGCCGGA
>CACXEL010000197.1 GCA_902766655.1 uncultured Lachnospiraceae bacterium
CACCCCGGGGGAGCTGGCCGGGGACGATTATTACCGCCTCACCCTGACCGGGCCCGACCTGGCCGGCAACCGGGCGGAGCGGTCGGTCTCCTTCACGGTGGACCGGGAGGGGCCGGTGTTCATTTTCCGGGAGCGGGAGGCCCTGAAGAACGGCTTTGCCCGGAGACCCTTCCGGCCTTCTTTTCGCATCCTGGACCTTGAGGAGGTGACGATCCTCTCGGTGACCGTCAACGGCCGGGAGGCGGCCTGCACCTGCCGGGACAATACGCTGACGCTGGAGGAGCCGGTGGAGAGGGACGGCATATACGTGATTGCCGTGGAGGCGGTCGATGCGGCGGGCAACCCGTCAGACATGGAGCCGGTAGAGTTCCGCCTGGACACCCGGCCCCCCGTCATCCGGGCGGAAGGGCTTCAGAAGGTTCAAAACGATGATTTTGAAAAAAAATCCGGTGACCGCGAGAGCAGTCCAATCACGCTGCAAAACAATGGTTTTGAGGACATGTACACGGAGCCCTTCGACCTGATCATAAGCCACGACCGGCCGGAAGACCGATTCACCGGCTTTACGCTCAATGGCTCGGAGCTGCCCCTGGCAGCCTACATGACAGAGAATGGCAGCCTGTCTCTTTCCGTCGAACAATATATGGCCTACAGGGTGGAAGTCACCGCAGCTGACGATGCGGGAAATGAAGCCACCGCCGCCTGGTCCTTCGAGCTGGCGCGATACCCGGCGCATCCTCTCCGGGACTGGCCGGCCATGGCCGTCCGCATGGCGGCAGCAGGATTTCTGGTCCTCATTTTCCGGCGGCAGACGGGGCGTGGCAAGCGCCGGAGGCATCACGGTGGGTGAGAATCTGCCTGAACCAGTGCTGCCTGTACCTGCTTTCCCGCCAGGATGCACTGAGAGCCTCGGAACGGCATACTTAAATCATTTTATGGACGCCATAAAAAAAGACGAAAGAAATACGACAGTGGCGCAAAAACTCGTTCAAAATGGCAGTTTTCAGCTATTTTGTTGACTTTTTTCGACGAACTAAATAAAATGGAAAACGGACCCGTTTGCTGTTCGGCCAGGCAGTCTCAACCGTGCAAAAATCACGCCGGTGCCGGCCGATCTCAAATTTCCACTAAAAGAGGAGGAAAACACATGAAAAAGAAGTTACTTGGTTTCATGATGGCCATGACCATGGTCGTCAGCCTGGCAGCCTGTGGCGGCTCTTCCAACAGCGGTGCAGCCGCCGACAAGACCGATGCAGCTGCCGAGACAACTGAGGAAGCTACGGAAGAAGCTTCCGAAGAGCCGGTCGCCGAAGGTGTCGACGTCACCGCCATCAAGGTCGGCCAGATCTGCGTCGAGGACGAGAACTCCGGTTATGACGCTGCCCACATCGAGGGCCTTGCCACCGCTATGAAGAACCTTGGCATGGATCCCGCCACCCAGCTCACCCTGGTCGTCGACATCCCCGAGGATGAGACCTGCTACGACACCGCTGTCGATGAGGCAGAGGGCGGCTGCGGCATCATCTTCTCCGATTCCTATGGCCATCAGACCTACATGCAGCAGGCTGCTTCCGAGTACGCCGACGTCACCTTCGTCGCCTGCACCGGCGACATGGCTGCTCCCTCCGGCCTTGCCAACCTGAAGAACATCTTCCCGCACACCTATGAGTCCCGCTACGTATCCGGTGTCGTCGCCGGTATGAAGCTCAAGGAAATGATGGATGCAGGCATCGTCACCGATCCCTATGTCGGCTATGTCGGCGCTTATCCCTACGCGGAAGTTGTCTCCGGTTACTCCGCATTCTTCCTTGGCGTCCGCTCCATCGTTCCGGATGCCCACATGGACGTTCAGTTCACCAACTCCTGGTATGATCCGACCGCTGAAGGCGCTGCCGCCGAGGCTCTGATCTCCAAGGGCTGCAGCATCATCAGCCAGCATGCTGACTCCACAGGCGCTCCCTCCGCAGTCCAGGCCGCTCATGACAACGGCAAGGAAGTCTACTGCGTCGGCTACAACATCGACATGCGCGCCGTTGCTCCGGACGTTGCCCTGACCTCCGCTCAGAACAACTGGTCCGTCCTCTACGAGCATATGCTCAAGTGCTACATCGACGGCACCGAGATCCCGACCGACTTCTCTGCCGGTATCAACGAGGATGCTGTCATGATCTCCGAGCTCGGCGACGCCTGCGCTGAAGGCACCGCTGAGGCCGTTGAGGCTGCCTGGGCCGGCATCAAGGACGGCTCCATCAAGGTCTTCGACACCGCCAGCTTCACTGTCCAGCCGACCGACAACGGTTCCTACGCTGTCGACGCCGACGGCCATCTGACCAGCGCTTTCGCGCTTGACTCCGACGGTGACTGGGTCAACGACAACGGCGAAGCCATCATGGACGGCGCTTTCGTCGAGTCCCAGCTTCGTTCCGCTCCTTACTTCTCCCTTGACATCGACGGCATCACCAAGCTCAACTGATCCTGAGGAAAATTAAAACAATGCGGCGAAGGGGCTGCCGGTTTTCGGCAGCCCCTTTTGCCATTAGTCATCACTGCCATAAAAGCGCGCACATGCCAGCCCCATGCGCGCGGTTTTACCGCAGTGAGCGGAAGAACTGCAATTAAGGCCGGGGCCGGGCGCCCCAGCACGCAAGGTAGAAGGGAGAGGGACTTTGGAACAGACACCAGCCGTTGAATTAAGACATGTCACAAAACGGTTCGGCAAGGTGGTGGCCAACGATCACGTCAATCTGACGATCCGAAGAGGGGAGATCCTCTCGCTGCTGGGGGAGAACGGCAGCGGCAAGACCACACTCATGAACATGCTGGCGGGTATTTATTTCCCCGATGAGGGTGAGATCCTGATCAATGGAACGCCGGTCACCATCGCGTCTCCCAAGGACGCTTTTGACAACGGCATCGGCATGATCCACCAGCACTTCAAGCTGGTCGACGTGTTCACGGCCGCCGAAAACGTGACCCTGGGCACGGATGACGCCAAGCTGGACCTCAGGCAGGTCGCGGACCACATCAACGAGATCTGCCAGAAGTACGGGTTCGTGATCGATCCCATGAAGAAGGTCTACGATATGTCCGTCTCCGAGAAGCAGACGGTCGAGATCATCAAGGTCCTCTACCGCGGCGCGGATATCCTGATCCTGGATGAGCCGACGGCCGTTCTGACGCCCCAGGAGACTGACCGCCTCTTCGACGTCATGCGGAACATGAAGGCGGACGGCAAGGCCATGATCATCATCACCCACAAGCTCCACGAGGTCATGGACGTGTCCGACCGCGTGGCGGTCCTGAGAAAAGGTGAGTACATCGGCGACGTGGCCACCAAGGACACCAACCCGCAGAAGCTGACCGACATGATGGTCGGCCGTGCGGTCAAGCTCAACATCAACAGGCCGGAGCCGGTCAATACCACGCCCCGACTGGAGGTCAGGAACCTGACAGTCTACGATGCCCTGGGCGTAAAGCGCCTTGACAACGTCAATTTCACCGCCCTGGGCGGCGAGATCCTGGGCATCGCCGGCATCGCCGGCTCCGGCCAGAAGGAGCTCCTCGAGGCAGTTGCCGGACTGCAGCCCATGGCGGAAGGCGCCTCCATCACCTACCGGTCCATCGGCTCTGAGGACAAGGGGATCCAGCTGGTCGGCATGACGCCCATGCAGATCAAGCGCGCCGGCGTCTCCCTGGCCTTCGTCCCCGAGGACCGTCTCGGCATGGGCCTGGTCGGCACCATGGGCATGACCGACAACATGCTTCTGCGCAGCTACCGCAAGGGCGTCAGTCCCTTCGCCGACCGCAAGGCGCCGAAGAAGCTTGCCGAGGATGTCCTGAAGGAGCTCGAGGTCGTGACGCCATCCGTTTCCTTCCCGGTCAGACGCCTGTCGGGCGGCAACGTCCAGAAGGTCCTGGTCGGCCGCGAGATCGCCCAGGAGCCGTCCGTACTCATGACGGCCTATGCCGTCCGCGGCCTGGACATCAATACCTCCTACACCATCTACAACCTGCTCACGGAGCAGAAAATGAAGAACGTGGCCGTCATTTACGTCGGCGAGGACCTGGATGTCCTTCTGGAGCTGGCGGACCGGATCCTGGTCCTGTGCGGCGGCCAGGTCAGCGGCATCGTGGATGCCCGCACGACCACCAAGGAAGAGGTCGGTCTTCTCATGACCAAATTCCAGAAGGGAGGCGACAAGACCATATGAGCCATATCAAATCCGGCCATGAGCCCCTTATCCGTATCGCCAAGCGCGATGCCATAGCAAAGCCCAAGGCAATTATGATCCGGGCGATTGCGGTCCTGCTGTCGCTGGTCGTGAGCGGTGTTTTCATTTTCGCCATCACCGGGCTGAACCCGATCCGGGTCTACGAGGTCATGGTGGAGGGCGCCTTCGGCACCAGCCGCCGGTCCTGGGTCACCATCCGTGACACCATGATGCTCTTCTGCATCGCCATCGGCCTCGCTCCCGCCTACAAGATGAAGTTCTGGAACATCGGCGCGGAGGGCCAGGTCCTGATCGGCGGCATCTGCACCGCAGGCCTCATGAGGGCCCTGGGCAGCTCCATGCCCACCCCGCTCCTCCTCGTCGTCATGGCCTGCGCCAGCCTTCTGGGCGGCTGCCTCTGGGGCATCATCCCCGCCATCTTCAAGGCAGAGTGGCACACCAACGAGACCCTCTTCACCCTGATGATGAACTACGTGGCCATCCAGCTGACCAGCTACTGCGTGTCCCTCTGGGAGAATCCCTTCGGCTCCAACTCCGTCGGCATCATCAACCAGCAGACCCAGGGCGGCTGGTTCCCCAAGATCTTCGGGCAGGCGGTCTCCCTCAACGTGATCATTGTCCTGACGCTGGCCATCGGCATGCACATTTATCTGACCTACTCCAAGCAGGGCTATGAGATCGCGGTCGTCGGCGACTCGGTCAACACCGCCCGCTACGCCGGCATCAACGTCAAGGCCGTCACCATCCGCACCATGGCCGTCTCCGGCGCCATCTGCGGCCTGGCCGGCTTCATCGCCGTCGCCGGTGCCTCCCACACCATCTCGACCTCCACGGCCGGCGGCCAGGGCTTCACGGCCATCATCGTCGCCTGGCTGGCCCAGTTCAACTCGGCCATCATGGGTCTCATCGCCCTCCTCCTGGTCTCCCTCCAGAAGGGCGCGATCCAGATCGCTTCCCAGTTCAAACTGAACAACTATGCCTCCAACGTCATCACGGGCATCATTCTCTTCTTCATCCTGGGCAGCGAGTTCTTCATCAATTTCCGCCTGATCCTGCGCGGCAAGAAAGGAGGCGAGGAGAAATGATCACCTTCGTACAGATTTCCCAGCTCCTCCAGTCGGCCATCGTCTTCGGTACCGTCATCATGTTCGGCGCCCTGGGCGAGATCCTGACCCAGAAGTCCGGCAACCTCAACCTGGGTGTCCCGGGCATCATGTACCTGGGCGGCATCGCCGGCCTGGCCGCCGCCTACGCCTATGAAATGAACACCGCGAATCCCATCGGCTTCGTCTCCCTGATCATTTCCTTCGTGGCCGCTTTCGCGGCCTCAGCGTTGGGTGGCCTCATTTACAGCTTCCTGACCATCACCCTCCGCGCCAACCAGAACGTCACCGGTCTCACACTGACCATCTTCGGCGCGGGCCTGGCCAACCTCTTCGGCGGCATGCTGAACGCCATGGCCGGCGGTGTCGGCCAGATCTCCATCCGGACCACCAGCTCCGCCTACCGGCTTTCCATCTCCAACGTCGTGAGCCTCGGACCCTTCGCGTCCATCTTCCTGAGCTACGGCTTCATGGCCTACCTGGCCATCGTCATCGCGGTGGGGCTCTTCTTCTTCCTGGGCAAGTCCAGGACCGGCCTGAACCTCAGGGCCGTGGGTGAGAACCCCGGCACGGCGGACGCGGCCGGTATCAACGTCACCAGATACAAGTACGTGGCGACCTGCGTCGGCGCCGGCATCTCCGGCCTGGGCGGCCTCTACTACACCATGGACTACATCAAGGGCACCTGGACCACCGACTCCACCATCGAGGCCCTCGGCTGGCTGGCCGTCGCCCTGGTCATTTTCGCCACCTGGCGGCCTCTCAATGCCATCTGGGGCGCCTACCTCTTCGGCGTGCTCTACTGGCTCTACCTCTACATCCCGGGCCTCACCAGAAGCTCCCAGGAAATCTTCAAGATGCTGCCCTACGTGGTCACCATCGTCGTTCTCCTCCGCGTCTCCATGCGCAAGAAGCGCGAGGACCAGCCGCCCGCATCGCTGGGCCTGTCCTATTTCCGCGAGGAGAGATAATCGCTGTAATACAAAGATTTTGACAGTCAGGGACGGTCCTTTTTTCTCAAAATCGGAGATTTTGAGAAAAAAGGACCGTCCCTGACTGTCAAAATCTTTTGAAAGGTCTGGATCTGCGCGATCAACGCCCGAAGGCCTCTTCCTCCAGGTTGTTCACCATATCGTCCGCGATGGAAATGATGACATCCCGAAGCTCCAGGTCCTTCGTCCACTTACTTTCGATGTTCCCCTCGCCGAGGAGTGCGCCGAGAATGTTCCCGGTGATGGCGCCGGTGGAATCGCTGTCCCCCTTGTGGTTGACCGAGGCGATGATGCCGGCCGAGAAGTCATCCTGGTGGCGGAGGGCGCAGTAGATGCTGATGGCCAGGGCCTCGTCCGCGACCCAGCCCTCCCCGAGCCGGTGGATGTTGTCGAGGTCCTCTGTGCCCTCGGTCTCGGCGAGCTCGACGGCCAGGTCGATCAGGGCAGTGAGAGTGGGGAGGTATTCATTTCCGGCGAAGAGGCCGGCAGCAGTGTCCCGGGCCTCGAGGACGATCTCCCTGAGGGTCATGGAACGCTCATTGAAGAGGAGACGGTGAATGATGTGAGCCAGGACCGCGCAGGGCATGTAGCCCAGGGGATGCCCGTGGGTGATGGCGCCGGTCTGGGCAGCTTCCAGGTCGACTTCCCTGATGTCCAGGAACTCGAAATTGAGACCCACCGGGGCGACACGCATGACGCTGCCGCAGCCTTTGGAGCTGTTCATGGGCCGGGAGATGTAGTCCGGCCTCCGTTCAGCCTCGTCCACCAGGCGGGAAAGGGAGTTCATGCAGGTATTGCCGGGCGCCCGCCGGCTGTAAAGCTCGGGCGCGTTGAGGAGGACCGACTCGCCGCCGTGGATGTGGCTTGGCAGCCGGTTCCCCTTCCGGAAGGACATGGTCTGGGTGCGGTACCAGTCCAGGTAAGCCAGGGTGACGTATTCTCTGGGGACCACCCGCTCGCCCTTGAGCCGCCGGTGGTAGTCGCCGGCCATGAGCCCGTAGGCGGTGAAGAGCGTCATCTGGGTATCGTCGGAAATGAGGGCCTTCCCCGAATAGGGGTCCAGCTTATACTCTGTGATGCCGTCCTCCCCGTAGCGGGCAAAGATGCGGGGCTCGGAGTCAAATTCGATGGCATAGCCGAGGGCGTCGCCGATGGCGCCGCCCAGGAGGCAGCCGCGGATCTTGTTGCGTCGATAGGCTTTGCGGATAGCGTTCATGTTATGAGGATCCTTTCATGAGAGAGGGGGTGGAGCTGCCTGGGAATCAGGGACGGACCTTTTTCCCATTTTGGGAAAAAGGTCCGTCCCTGATTCCCAGG
>CACXEL010000198.1 GCA_902766655.1 uncultured Lachnospiraceae bacterium
TATTCCGCCGGATGGACCGGAGGTTGGAGGAGGCGTTGTCGCTGATCTCATCCTCCGAGAGGATGCAGCGGCGGATCTCATCCGTCACGGGTCTGAGGCCCTCCAGAGAATTGAACATGCCTGTGAGACAGTCTTCGGGGGCGTCCTCCCTTTCACGGCGCCCGTAGTTTTTGACCAGGCCTGCATTTTCCAGAAGCTTGCAGATCTCCAGGATCTCGCGTATATTGAGTGCGCTGCCCATCTCCAGGCGTCGCAGGGAGAGCCCTACGTCCACCGTGTTGCCGAAGGAAATGCTGCCCTTGGCGAAGAGGCGGGCCACCGCGGCGGCAGTCTCGTCCTGGAGCATGTTGATCTCCGCAAGATCCGTCAGGGGTCTCAGCGCACGGCATTTAGCCCTGCCCGGCTCAGAGGAGGCGCGGCCGGCCAGGAGGTCTATGATCTTGTCAAATTCGAGTGTGTGTAATGCTTTATCGTTCATGTGTACATTTTAACCCATTTGGCCTGCTTAGAAAAGAGGGTTTTATACCTGCCCCGACGGATTAGTTACCGGCCATTCATACTTTGTTCATAAAATCTTGGTAAAATATAGTATATATGCTGTGCCGATTATTAGTCTGGAGCCATATCAGGAGTCAGTCATGGGAAATGAAGACCAGCTGAGGAGAAGAGAGGATCCCAATTCCCTCCCCCGGGAAGAGA
This sequence comes from uncultured Lachnospiraceae bacterium, assembly GCA_902766655.1. Classification (GTDB taxonomy): domain Bacteria; phylum Bacillota; class Clostridia; order Lachnospirales; family Lachnospiraceae; genus Chordicoccus. Next base: position 700 of record CACXEL010000198.1, read on the forward strand.
TGTCCGGCGGCGAGGAGGAGGATTATGCCTTCATCCGGGAGACTTACAAGCGGCGGCCGGTGAGCCCGAGGCAGGTTTTTTACATCGTTCTCGGAATCATGGCAGGGGGCTGCCTATTTGGCCTCGTCGCGGGAACCGTTTTCAACCGGGTAACCGGTATACATACCGCGAAGACACCGTCTACGGTCACCATACCGGCCGATGAGGTGCGGGAGAATATCTCCCCGACGATGCCTGCGGATATCGCTGAGGGTACGGCGGACGGCAAGGGCGGAGAGGACGCTTCCGGTCAGGGGACGAACCCGGCCGCGGGGAGCGAAGAGGGCGAACCGGATACGGTCATTATCTATGTGACGCCGACGCCGGAGCCGGAGCTGACCGAGGAGGAAAAGCTTGCTGCCGTCCTGGACAACTACAGTGAGATACACGCGGCCTTCGGTCAGGTGGCCGAGGCTGCCATGAAATTCATGGTCCAGGTCACCGGCTACAAGGCAGAGGAGGACTGGTTCAACACCACCTATCTGGACAGCCGGACCGTAAGCGGTGTCATCATCGCCGACAACAGCGTGGACCTGCTCATCCTGGCCGAGTACAGGGCCCTCGAAGGGACGGACCGGATCGCGGCGACTTTTACGGATGGGACTACAGTGGAGGCCGCTCTGCAGAAGGCTGACCCCACGACAGGTTTTGCGATGATCCGTGTCCCTCTGGAGGACATCCCCGCTGAGACGATGGAAGTCATCGAGCCGGCAGTGCTGGGGAATTCATTCACCGTGCAGCCCGGAGATCTGACGCTCGTGGTCGGACGTCCCAACGGGCAGACAGGCGCTTTCAATTTTGGAAATGTTACCTCCACCGGAGGCCTGGTGCCCCTGGAGGACGCGACATACAACCTCATTTCGACCAATATGTACGGGAGCAGCGTCGGGAGCGGCGTGCTCATCGATACCAAAGGGAGAGTGGTCGGCATTTTGTCCGCCTCCCTGTCAGCGGGGGACCCGGCCGTGCTCGACGCGGTGCCGATCTCCCTGGTCAAGAGCCTCATTGAACGGCTCTCCAACAATGCGTCCCTGCCCAGGACGGGCATTTTCGGGACGGATATTTCGGCCGCAACGGCAGAGCTATACGGTCTGCCTGCCGGCGTTTACGTGACAGCCCTGAGCGAAGAGTCGCCGGCCTTTGAGGCCGGGATCCGTGTGGCAGACATCATCACAATGGTGGACGGAAAGGCTCTCTACAGCATGCAGGCCTATCACGAGAGGCTCATGGAGGCAGAGCCCGGAACGACTATGGAAGTGACAGTAGAGCGCAGCGGCAGTGACGGCATGGTGGAGTACACCTACACTGTCACGGTGGGCGAGCTCGCGTGACAAAAGGGAATAGGGAGAAGGAAATGCGATTTATCAGTGAGCTGAAGGACGGGAGCCGTATTCAGGACGTCTACCTCTGCAAGCACAGGCAGTCCGCCGTGACCAAGAACGGCAAGAACTATGAAAATGTGATCCTCCAGGACAAGACCGGCCAGCTGGACGCCAAGATCTGGGATCCGACCTCGGACGCCATCCATGAATTTGAGGCGCTTGACTACATTTACGTCGCCGGCACAGTCTCCATGTTCAACGGGTCCCCGCAGGCCTCCCTCAAGCAGGTCCGCAAGGCAGACCCGGGTGAATATGTTCCCGCCGATTACCTTCCGGTCACAAAATACAACCGCAAGGCCATGTACAACGAGCTCATGGCCCTGGCGGGATCGGTGAAAAATCCTTACCTGTCTCAGCTCCTCCGCAGCTTTTTTGTGGAGGACAAGGCCTTCATGCAGATCTTTTACGGACATTCGGCCGCCAAGACGGTCCACCACAGCTTTGTGGGAGGCCTGCTGGAGCACACCCTGTCCGTCACCCGCATGTGCGATTATATGGCCGCCCACTATCCGGCCATCAACCGCGACCTCCTCATCACCTGTGCCATGCTCCACGACATCGGCAAGGTCAGGGAGCTTTCTGCCTTCCCGGTAAATGAATACACCGACGACGGGCAGCTCCTGGGGCACATCATGATCGGCGCGGAGATGGTCCATGACCACATAAAGGCCATAGAGGGCTTCCCTGAGATGCTGGAGATCCAGATCAAGCACTGCATTCTGGCCCACCACGGCGAGTATGAGTTCGGCTCCCCCAAGAAGCCGGCCATCATCGAGGCCCTGGCCCTGAACCTGGCAGACAATGCGGACGCCAAGCTCGAGACCATGTCCGAGGTCCTGGAGAGTGGCGCCGACGGCGACGCCTGGCTGGGCTGGAACCGCTTCTTTGACTCCAACCTCAGGCGGACCGAGGTGGAGTGAGGCGGCCGCGCCTATACATTGAAAGCAGAGGAGGCTCATGTTTTTACATGGGCCTTCGTTTATTCTATCAACAATCGAAGGGTCTGCCTCTGGGGAGCCCGACTTCCCACCGAACTGAATGTTCAGCGAGGCTGCTCCGGGGATTCGGTATGAAATTTAGTCAGCTGACGCTGCCCGAATCCTGCATTTTCGCTCCGCGTGTGAGACATGAACTGACCGGGAGATGCGTCTATGGAAAAGAATGAGCTTTACAGAGTGAAAATAGAAGACATGACGGAGAACGGAGAGGGCATCGGCCACGCGGAGGGCTGCACCCTCTTTGTCAAGGACGCCGTGATCGGCGACGAGATCGTGGCCCGGATCACCCGCCCGAAGAAGAGCTTTGCCTATGCCAGGCTGGAGGAGCTCCTTGTGCCGTCGCCGGACCGTGTGGAGGCCCGGTGCCCGGTCGCTAAGCGCTGCGGGGGCTGCTCCCTCCAGGCCCTCTCCTATGAGCAGCAGCTCGCCTTCAAGGAAAATAAGATCCGCCGCAACCTGGAACGGATCGGCGGCTTTACCGACATACCCATGGAGCCCATCATGGGCATGGACCACCCCTGGCGGTATCGCAACAAGGCCCAGTACCCGATCGGATGGGATGATAAGCGGAAAAAGATCGTGGCCGGCTACTATGCCGCGCGGAGCCACGACATCATCGATATCCGGAACTGCGCCCTGTCGCCCGAGCACAACGGGAGGATCCTTGAGGCGGTGGTCTCATTTGCCGAACAATATCATATCAGGCCTTACGACGAGGCGAGCGGGAAGGGGCTCCTCAGGCACCTGCTGATCAGGGAGGGGTTCATTTCCGGACAGGTCCTTGTGTGCCTGGTCATCAACGGGGAGAGTCTGCCGGGGGTTGAAGAGCTTGTGAAGCGGCTGCTCGCCGTCAAGCTGGACGAGAGCGAGGGGCGAAAGCCATATATCGCCAGCATCTGCCTCAATATCAACAAAAAACAGACCAACGTCATCCTGGGCGACCGGGTGAAGGCTGTCTACGGCGAGCCCTGGATCACAGACTCCCTGGACGGGCATGAGTTCCGGATTTCTCCGCTCTCCTTCTACCAGGTGAATCCGGTCCAGACCGTGAAGCTCTACCGCACGGCTGTCGAATTCGCCGGCCTCACGGGCAATGAAGTTGTTTATGATCTTTTCTGCGGGATCGGCACCATCTCCCAGTTCATGGCGGAGAGCGCCAGGGAGGTCTACGGCGTTGAGATCGTTCCCCAGGCCATAGAGGACGCCAAGGCCAACGCTGCCCGCAACGGGCTGACCAACACGCACTTTTATGCCGCGGCGGCCGAGGATATCGCCGCGCGGGGGTGGTTCGACGAGGACACGCCGCTCGTCCACCCGGACGTGGTCGTCCTGGACCCGCCCAGAAAGGGCTGCGAGGAGAGCCTTCTGCGCGTCATCCGCCGCCTCGCTCCGGACCGGGTGGTCTACGTGAGCTGTGACAGCGCCACACTGGCCCGGGACCTGAGGCTCCTCTGCTCCGATGAAAATGAGGACACCGAGGCGCAATACGAGCTTGCCCGGGTGAGAGGGTGTGATATGTTCGGGGAGACCACCCATGTCGAGACAGTAGTCTGCTTGAGCAACAAAAATGCAAAGCCGA
>CACXEL010000199.1 GCA_902766655.1 uncultured Lachnospiraceae bacterium
CATGATGGACTCCTACGAGCTCCTGCACCCGTCGCCCTGGCGCTTCCTGGACTCCGACAAGATCAAGATCACGGAGGTCCATGTGGAAGAAGGCGTCACGGGCATCGGCTCCTACGCCTTCCGGATGTGCACCTTCATCCGGACCATACAGCTCCCGGAGAGTCTGGAGTATATCGGGGAGGGCGCCTTCAGCCAATGCTGGAACCTGCCCTCCGTCACGGTCGGCCGGAACGTCTCCTACGTCGGGACCAGCTCCTTCAGCAGCTCCATGAACCTCAGGACCATCACGGTCGACGACGGCAACGCCCTCTTTGACAGCCGTGACCACTGTAACGCCGTGATCGAGACCGCCTCCGACACCCTGGTCGCAGGCTGCGGGCAGACGGTGATTCCGGAGAGCGTGACGGCCATCGGCGAAGGCGCCTTCGCCGGCTGCGTGGTGCTCACGGAGATCGACATTCCGGACTCCGTCGTGTCCATCGCGGACACCGCCTTCGCGGACTGCAGCGAGGACCTTGTCATCCGCGGCAGCGCAGGCTCGGCGGCGGAGACCTATGCCGAGGCCCACGGCATCACATTTCAGGCATTAAATTAAGGAAGGAACGGAGGACCCGACATGCAGGTTAGGATCCAGTACGCCGGTCTCTGCCTCAGGGGACTTATGCGGCCCGACAATGAGGACAATCTCTGGTATCCCGGCGGGTGCCGCCCGATGGTCCATGAGGACCTGCCGGCATTTGGCGGGGAAGTGGCGCCGGGGGCAGGGAGTTCATTTGCCGTCTTCGACGGGATGGGCGGCGCAGTCTCGGGCGAGGCGGCCTCCTGGCTGGCCGCCGCCGAGTTCGGGCGATGGGCAGCCAGGCCCGGCGGACTTGCGCGCGGGGAGGCGGACGCCCTCTGCCGCGCCATGAACCGGGCCGTCCTCGCCTACGCAAATGAACACCGCGCCCACGGCATGGGCTCCACAGCCGCAGCCCTCAGCTTCGACGCCGGCGGCGCCCACGGCTTCAACCTCGGGGACAGCCGCTGCCTCCGGTGTTCGGACAATAAGCTCTACGCCCTGTCCACGGACCACGCCATCGCCTCGCCCGTCACCAGGCGGTCCCGGCTCACCCAGTGCCTGGGCATATCGGAGACGGAGTTCATTCTCGAGCCGGCTGTCTTCTCCGCACCCTATGAGAATGGGGACATTTTCCTCCTCTGCTCGGACGGGCTCACCGCCATGGTGGGGCCGGTCCGGCTGGAAAACGTCCTCTCCGCGGAGACGACCGTCCGGGACAAGCTGGAGACGCTGCGGGAGATGGTCTTCCGCCGCGGCGCCGAGGACAATGTGACGATACTGCTGTTTGAGATCCGCGCTGCGGCCGGAGGAGATGGTCTTCCGCCGCGGCGAAGTTAACGTGACGATACTGCTGTCTGTAGTCTGTGAAGAGCCCGATGCGGCCGGAAAGAGGGAACATGAGTACCTGGCTTGATTTTGACGTCGATCAGACGATCCGCGACTTCGACTACACCAAACGGGCGGCCGCCTCCATGAACCGCATCATCGACTCGGCGGCCTTCGAGGAGATGGACGCGGAGATGATTTTCTCCTACCTGTCCCGGGAGATGGAGGTGGTGCTTTTCCCGGATTTCCTGAAGCGCTACATCTACGAGAAGCTGGAGATCGACGCGCCCTTCCGGGACGTGCCCCAGAAGGAGTACGAATATATTATCAGCCAGTCCTTCGAGGCCAACCGCGCGCCCTACAGCCTGACCCCGACGACGACCAAGAAGACGGCCATGATCCGGCTCTGGCTGACCCAGCCCGGGACGCGGCGGAGCACGATCTTCGCGCTGGGGTTCGGCCTCCGGATGACAGGCGAGGAGGTCCGGGAATTCCTGACCAAGGTGCTCAAGGAGGAAGGGTTTGATTTCACGGATCCGGCGGAGACCGTCTACTGGTACTGCTATAAAAATGACCTCCCCTACGCCTCCGCCGCGAAATACCTGCAGATGTACGAGGCCATGGAGCCCGGCGTCTTCTCAGAGAAGAAATGGGCGGCCATGAGCGCCTCGCCCGAGCTCATGCTGCTGTCCGAGCAGAACCTGATCCAGTATCTGCGGCTGCTCAAATCCGGCAGCATTTCCGACGGGCTGAAGGCGAAGGCGTACGCGCACTTTGAGGCGCTCTACGGGCAGTGCCGGGAAATCATCCGCGATATGTACAACCGGGATCCGGACCCGGCCGGGAAGAAAAAGCACTGGGAGGCGGAGGACATCCGGCCGGCGGACCTCGAGAAGGTCCTCTGCAGCGGCATTCCTCTGAGCGACAAGAACAACCTGAAGGCTCTTTCCGCCACCAGGCTCGGCGCCCTCTTCGGGAACAGGAAGATGAGCCGCCAGCGGATCAGTGCCATCACGAGCCGCCGGCAGAGCGTGGACCGCTTCGACCTCATCACCCTCCTCTTCTTCATCTACGCCCAGACTGTGGAGCCGGACTGGCCGGCCGAGCGCTTCCTCCGCTTCATCGACGGTGTGAACGAGCTCCTGGCCGACTGCGGCATGGAGGACATCTATCCGGTCAACCCGTACGAGGCCTTTGTGCTCATGTGCATCGTCACGGAATTCCCCCTAGATGTGTACGCGCAGATCTGGGAGATGGCGTTCGAGTGAGGGGGCGCTGGGGGTGGGACGGAGGGACGGACCTTTTTCCCAAACTGAGACTCAGGGACGGACCTTTTTCCCAAAATGGGAAA
>CACXEL010000200.1 GCA_902766655.1 uncultured Lachnospiraceae bacterium
ATAAGATTTTTACCAACCGCCAAGTCAGTAAATCTTATTCTACACTGAGGTATTTCCATTTTTCAACGTCTATCACATTTTAAATAATACAGGAAGCTCAGTCCCATTACGGCTCGATCCCGAGCTCCGCAAGCTTCTCCTTCATGAGGGCCGTCCAGACGTCGTGCCCCTTCTTGTTGAGATGGATCTTGTCCATCCGGAAATATGCCCGGTTGAAGTATCTCCCGTCGGAGGTCCTGAGCTCCGCCGGCCCCTGGTCCGTCAGCATGGCGTCCGTCGCGTCCAGGAAATGCAGCCTGTCCGTCTCCTCGCACATCTGCCTGAGGAGCTCATTGGTCTTCACGGTCGCGTCCCAATACTGCGTGCGGCCCGGGAGCGGCAGGCCGGAGCAGACGATCAGCTGCGCATCGGGAAGGTTCTCCAGGAACATGGCGTACATTTTCCGCTTGTTGGCCAGGATCGTCGTGAGCGGGATGCCGGCCGCGATGTCGTTGGACCCGGTCTGGAAGAAGACGGCCTTCGGCGCGTACGGGTAGAGGAGCCTCGGCGCGTAGTGCATCAGGTCATCGTCGATGCAGCCGCCCATGCCGTGGTTCTGCCCCTTGTAGGGCAGCATGTCCCGCTCGAGGGAGAACCAGAGCGTCATGTTGGAGGGCCCGTAGAAAATGATTTCGCCCTGCCTCTCCGCCGCCGGATACCTCTCCTCGATCATCCGGACGACCTTCTCGTTGGTTTCCGGATCTCCCCACCGGGTGCGGAGCCCGTTCGGGTCATCGTCCGAGCCGAACTCCCGGACCTCGGCGATCAGGGCTTCATTGAAAAGACGGCCAGCTTCCGTAATGTCCGCAATCAGGGCCTCCTTATTGTCCTCCGTCACCAGCGCCCGCATGGTCATACCCGGGTCAGCCGCCATCCTCTCATCAATATCGGGGGCGTATTTCCGGACCACCGCGGCGAAATAATCGATCTGCATCATAAAGGACAGCGGGGCGTTCATTGCTCTCTCATCCATAGTCAGTTTCCTCCTGTCATTTCATAGCCGTACCACTATATTACCACAGAATGAGACAGAGGGACGGAAACCGAGACTGAGGGACGGACCTTTTTCCCAGGAAATCTGGGAAAAAGGTCCGTCCCTCAGTCCCGGTTTCCGTCCCTCAGTCTCACAGTCTCATCTCCTGACCTTCCGCGCCACCAGATCCGGCAGCTCCATGAGCTTCCGCAGCGGCCACTCGAAGACCGGCAGCGAGGTGAACAGGACGACCACGACAATCATGATCACGCAGTTCAGGGCCAGGTTCCCCGACTTCATCCACTTCGCAAGCCCCTTGACGCGCCTGAGCGCCAGCGAAATGCACGCGGAATGGAAGACATACACCGACAGCGTCCGCCTCCCCAGCCGGCTGACAAAGCTCTCCACACTCGGCATGACCGAGAGGACCGCGAAGGTCAGCGCAAAGGAGATGACAAAGGCCGCCAGCCGCCAGAGACCGCCCCACTGATAAGGCAGCCCCTTCCGGATGGCGCTGTAGGCCTTGAGCCCCCGGAAGAGGTTCCGCCAGTAGTAGATCTCGTCATAGAATTCAAAGGAAATGAACACCGACGCCGCGAGCAGGGCCGCACTCACCCCCCGCAGCGATGGATTCTTCAGCTTCTCCCCCAGCTTCTTTATGTCCGCGGCATATCCGGCGTAGAAGAAGGGATAAAAGTTGATGGTCCGCTGGATCACCAGGAAGGAATTGATCTGCTTGAAATACCCGCTCGCGACCGCTGCCAGCACGCAGACAAGGAAGACCACCCGCCTGTCCGCCTTCCGCACGAGGATCGTGACCAGGAACCACCAGAACATGGCCAGGGCGTACCAGGGGATCCCGATCTCGTGGAAGAAGTCGATGGACGCAGAGCCAAAGCCCCTGTTGATCCCCGTCACCACATAAGTGAGGACCTCGAAGAAAATGTAGAGGAGCAGGTAGCCGGCCGCCTTGGACCACTGCTTCTCCAGGACAGTCCGCTTGGCGAAGAGCCCGGATATGAAAATGAAGGCCGGCATGTGGAAGAGGTAGACCCAGAACTGCAGGGAGGCGACCGTCGCGCTGTCGTCGGCATATCGGTTCCCGAGATGCCCCATGACGACGCAGCAGATCAGGAAAAGCTTGGCGTAGTCATACCTGGCATCTCTTTTTTTCTGCATTTTTCATCTCCGATATCACTGAATGAATGATCTCCGCCGACTCGTCCGGGTGGAACTGGAAGGCGTTGTGGTTCCCCGGGACCCGGTACAGGGGCCAGCCCATGTGCTCGGCGCCCAGCTTGGAGGTGTGGCCGAACAATCTGTGCTCGCCCAGCTCCGAGACCATGACGCGGACCGGCATGGGCAGGGCGCGCAGGGCCTCCTCGGAAGGCCGGTGGCCCTCCACCTCGTTGAGTTCTCCCCGCATGAAGGTAGTGAGATTCCGGTAAGTCTGTTTTATTTCCGCAAGCGACGTCCCCTCCGGGCGGATGTCCGGGACCGAGTCATCCGGGCCGAAGGCATCGTAAAAAGCCGGCAAGGCCTTTTTGATCCTGCCAGCCTTCACGAATTCGTTCAGCTTTTTGTTCCACTCCCGGAGTTTTCGGTCCGACTCCTCATCCATGCCCAGCGAAGGCTCCATGAGGATCAGCCCTCGGACCAGGTCCGGGTGCCGGATGGCCAGTTCCGCCGCGACCATGGCGCCGGCGCTGTTGCCGAGGACCCAGGCCGGGCAGTCGGCATGGCGGGTGAGGATCCGGACGGCGTCCTCCATCTGGCTTTGCACCGTGTAATCCCCGTCCGCGGGCGCCTCGGCCTTGCCGTAGCCCCTCCGGTCATAGGCGATCAGCCTGTACCGGTCCTTGAGCCGGTCCATGACTCCGTAGAAGAAGGAGGCCTCGCTGATGCCGCCATGGATGAGGAGAAGGGAGTCCCCTTCCCCCATGACTGTGACAGGCAGCTCCATCGCTACTCCTCCGATCAGTCCTCCATGAGCTCCTGGACCATCTCCCAGATCGCCTCCACGGAGTCAAAGTTGGCGTTGTCCATGTACTCCATGCCGATCTCGATGTCGAACTCGTCCTCGAGGCTGGTGATGAGGGAGGTGATCTCGATGGAATCGAGGACCTTGCCGGTCACGAGCTGGGTCTCATTTTCAAAATCGACGCCGGACTTTAAGTTCTCAAGAATTGCCAAGATTTTTTCCATAGTTGTGAATCCTCCTGTTTTGGGGTAAATATTGGCGCCGGCAGGGCGCAGGGCCGCGGATCCGCTGCCCGGTGCGCGCTTTCCGGTCGCTCTTTTGGGTTCTTATCTCTCAGGCCTCTGTGGGCAGCGCCTTGTAGAGGACCTTGCCCGACTCGTTCCTGGGGATCTCCTCCAGGTATCTGACCGTGAAGGCGGTCTCACTCAGGTGGGTCGTGGATGCAATCCACCGCCTGACCTGATCGGCGACGGACATATCCGTGATGTAGATGATCATGTGGTCGTCCACGCCCGTGGAGGCGCAGTCCACACCCTCGAACTCCGTCTTGACCAGGCGGTCGATCTCGTCGAGGTTGACGCGGTTGCCGAAGATCTTGAGGAAGCGCTTCTTGCGGCCGACGATGTAGTAGAAGCCGTCCGCGTCGCGGCGGGCCATGTCGCCCGTCTCGAGGATGCCGCCGCGCTCGTCGCCCTTGGCCAGGTCCTCGCGGCAGACCGCGTAGCCCAGCGTGACGTTGGGGCCGCTGTAGATCAGCTCGCCGACGGTGTCCGGCTCGTCGATGTAGCTTCCGTCCGCCGCCTTCAGCATGAAGGAGCCGCCGGGAATGGGAACACCCATGCTGCCGTACTTCTCCAGGCTGTACTCGGCGGGCAGGTAGGCCATACGGGCCGTGGCTTCCGCCTGGCCGTACATGACAATGAAATCCTTGCCTCTCTCGCGGCACCACTCGGCGTACTCATGGTGGAGCTCAGGGCTCAGCTTGCCGCCGGCCTGGGTCATGTAGACAAGGCTCGGCAGGTCCATGCGGAAGAAACGGAGCTTCTTCAGCATCTCGTAGGTGAAGGGAACGCCGCCGAAGGTGGTGGCATTCTGCTCCTTGAAGAAGGTCCAGAAGGCCTTCATGCCCATGGAGGCCTCGGTCATGAGGATCGTGGCGCCGGCCAGCAGGTGGCTGTTGACGATGGAGAGGCCGTAGGTATAGTTCATGGGCAGGGTCGTGATGGGCCTGTCGCCCTCCTTGATGCCAAGGTACTCCACGATCTGCTCCGCGTTGGCCTGGATATTGGCGTAGCTCTGGCGGACCAGCTTGGGGCTGCCGGTGGAGCCGGAGGTGGTGAGCAAAAGGCCCAGCTCCGGACAGAGGTCGATGGCCTCCATCTTCACGCGGCGCAGCATGGTGTAGCCGGTCTGGCGGCAGACCGCCTCGTAGCCCTCGATCTTCCCGACCATGTCGTCCGGGCAGAAGACGTAACCCGGCATGTAGGTCCCGAGCAGCTCGGTGAGGAGCTGGGGATCGATCTTCCTGTCGAGCAGGAGCGGGACGACGTGACTGCTCAGGCAGGCCACGTAAGAGGCCACGCAGCCGGGGATATTCTCGCATAGGCAGAAAGCCAGGTTCCGCTCCGTGAAGTGGCTGCCGAACTCCTCCACGATGGCGCGGAGCTCCCGGTAGGTGTAGCTTTCACCCGTGGCGGAGACCAGGGCAAGGTTGTCATTTTCCTTCAGTTCATAAAACAATGTAGTCATCTCCTATCTATAAAATGCAGACATTCCTCAGAACTGCTGATACATGAAGTTGCTGGTATCGTAGTGGGTGCCGTAGATGCCCAGGAGCAGAACGGCGAACATGAAGGCGTAAAGGACGATCGCGCAGAAGATCCTGTTCTGCTTGTTGAGCCAGGTGAAGACGTCCTCCCTGACCTCGATGGCGGCGATGGTGATGAGGACGACGACGCCCATGAAGAGGACCAGATAGTCTGTGGCGGTCAGACCGAAGCTCAGGAACTCCGTCTCGATCATATTCCGGAAGCTCCGGAAGATCTCGGCGCGCTGGCCCAGGTCCATCGGAGTTCCCAGGAAGCGCCCGCCCATGAAAATGCAGAAGATCTTGATGGTCTGGAAGAGCCTGTAGGAGAAGCACTCCGTGTTGACCCGGAGCTTCTGCAGGATATTTCTGATATCCTCCTCAAAGGTGACCGAGAGCGTGATCAGGGTACCGTAGTAGATACCCCAGGCGACATAGCCGGAGCCGGTCCCGTGCCAGAGGCCGGTCAGGAGCCAGGTGACCATGACGGGAATGATGACCGACACCACCGTCTTCAGGTGCGGGCTCTTCATGTTTTTGGCCTTCTTGTTGAGGTCCTTGACCGTCTTCGAGACCGTCAGCGGATAGTAGACGTAATCCTTGAACCAGCTGCCCAGGGACATATGCCACCGGCGCCAGAATTCCGGCACGCTCTTGGCCAGGAAGGGGTGGTTGAAGTTCTGCTCCAGCTCCACGTCGAACATTTTGGAGACGCCGGACACGATGTCCATGTAGCCGGAGAAGTCCGCGTAGATCTGGATCGCGTCCAGGATGAGGGCCAGGAGATAAACGCTTCCCTTCATCCCCGGCACCTTCAGGGTGCTCCCGACAAAGATGCCGGCCCGGTCGGCGATGACCAGCTTCTTGAAGCAGCCGAGGACGATGCTCTCCATGCCCACCACGAAGTTGTTCCAGCGCAGGCGCAGCTCCGGCTTCTTGAGCTCGGCGCCCAGCTTGGTGTAGCGGGAAATGGGGCCCTGCATGATGTGGGGGTAGTAGATCGCGAAGAGCAGGAACCTGGCAAAATTGGTCTCCGCCGCGTACCGCTTCCAGTAGACGTCCAGGAGGTAGCCGATGGTGGCGAAGGTGTAGTAGGAAATGCCCAGCGGCATGATGAGCCGCGCCGCGGAGGCATCGCCGGTCCCCATGAAGATTCCCGCCAGCATGGCGAAGGCATCCGTGAAATAGTTGAAGAGCTTGAGCACCACCAGGATGCCGACGTTGGTGATCAGGGTGGCCAGAAGGACCGTCTTCCTCCGGGCCTGGGCCCTGGCCTTGAGGAGCTTCTTGCCCGCCTTGTCGAGGTCAGGCGCCTTGAGGTCCCGGTCCAGGGCGGTCTTGATTTCCTCCATCTTTTTCGCGGCCAGCCAGGTCGTGAGGGAGGTGATGAAAATGAAGACAATGATCGGCTTCGCTGACAGCGCGATCCAGTAGAAGGCGACGCTGGAGATGAGCAGCGCGATCCACCGGTGCTTCGGCGGGAAGATCAGGAAAAGGACTACCGCCAGCAGGTTGAAGCCCAGAAAGGGAAGGGATGTTATCGTCATTTGATTATTACTCCTCGCAATGGGTCAGGCCATGTCGAACTGTGTGATGGTCTCGTAGAGGACTTCGTCCGTCTCCGGGTCGAGCAGCTGGAGCCGGTAGGTATGCTTGAGGCTTCTGCCGGGCACCAGGAACTGGGTATGGAGGTCGTCGAGCTGTTCTCCCGGGATCTCCTCACCGTCGATCCACTCGCCTTTCTTTTCGGTGACCTTGCAGAGCCTGGCCTTGGTCGGGATATCTCTGTAGGAGATGCCGGACACCACGAACTTCGTGTTCGTGATGGTGCCCTCCGCGGAGCTCTTGGTCTGGTACTCGCCCTGGTCGGTCAGGTAGGATCTCCGATAGCCTGCCCACAGGATTTCGCCGTTATCCGGATATCTCTCCGCCAGGGTGTCATAGAAATAGTCGCCCGCCGGGTCCTTCAGGTACATGGCCAGGAAATCGGCTATCTTCTCGCTTCCCCGGATATTCACGTGGTCGTAGTTGAGGAAGTCGGCATCCTTGAGGTCGAGGTATTCTTCCTTCACCCTGTTCAGGTCGATGACGTCCACCCCGTTCTCCGCGGCGAGGTCGCACACCATCGCGGTGATCTTCCCGTAGTCCGGGAAGTGCATGAAATAGTACTCAAAGTAGGGATCGATGAGGAAGCTGAGCTTCACGCCCTTCTTCCTGCACAGGTCGATGGTCCTGCCGAGATAGGCGAACTCCCACTCCTGGACGTCCTCCGCGGAGAAGTTGTCGAGACTGGCCGAGTCCATATAGACCGCAAGGGTATCGTCGCCGAGCGTCTCATTCGTGTTGAACTGGCCCCTTCCCCGATAGACCTTGCCGCTCTGATAATTCCGGTATTTATCGGTCTGCTTGGCCGCATAGTTCTCCGCGAGCGTGGCCGGCGAGGGCACATTCTGGGGATCGAAATTGCGGCGCAGGCGGAGGAAGGAATTGATATACCTGTCCGACTCGAAGGCATCCGTCAAAAAGGCGATCCTGTTCGCCTGCGACCGGATATAGTCCGAGATGATGTAGACCGCCGTCTCGTTGGGCTTGGTGATCTCCAGTCTGGAGATGGAGATGCCCATGATGACGTGGTCCACCTTCTTGGCCGAAATGGCTTCCCGGATGGTATAGTAGGACTCCATAAAGTCCTGGCTGGAGGTGCCGAGGTTGAAGGCCTCGCCGCCCATGTCCTCCGACAGCTTTTCGGCGTTGGCGTACCGCATGGTGTGCGAGGAGCCGACGAAGACGACGTCCATTTCATCCGCCGCCTCGTAAAAATCGTGGAAGGTGATCCGGGTCCAGGAGCTGGCGTCATTGGAGACGAACTGATCCAGGAATCGATAGATCGTGCAAAGACCGGCCAGGAAGAGAGCCAGGATAAAGGCCCGGCCGGCGTAGGTCCAGAGCCGCTTCCGGTCTGAAAAGAGTTCTCTTATTTTCTGCATGTAACGATTTTCTCCAATAGGGGTATATCAAAAGGCTTTCCCGCAGACGCGCGGTATCTCTCTGCACAGAACCGCAGTTTTTCGGGCCATGCCCCGCAGGACAGGGCAGGAAATGAAGACCGCCTGCTGATGCTGCCCGGTTTCGGAACTGCGCGATAATAATATTATATTCCGCACCGGGGCAGAGTCCAGTCCATTATAACACCTATCTGGATATTTTGCAGGTTTTTCCGAATATTTTCGTACTGCCAGGGGGCGCGGGAGCCCTCACTCGGGCTGCAGGATCCTCCCCGGGAGCCGCAGGAGCCTTCACTCAGGCTGCAGGATCCTCCCCGGGAGCCGTGAGACCCTTCACTCGGGCTGCAGGATCCTCCCCG
>CACXEL010000201.1 GCA_902766655.1 uncultured Lachnospiraceae bacterium
GTGCGCGGCGGGGTTCGCGGGGTTGACAAACTGGCCGGGGATGAAGCTGTTCGGGGTCTCCTTCGCCAGTTCCTCCGCTTTGGCGATGGCGCCCTTCATGCCCTTGGCGCCTTCGGTCAGGACCAGCTCCGCGCCGTAGGCCTTGAGGATGTTCCTGCGCTCCACGCTCATGGTCTCAGGCATCGTCAGAATGATCCGATATCCCTTGGAGGCTGCGATGGAGGCGAGGCCGATGCCGGTGTTGCCGGAGGTGGGCTCGATGATGACGGAGCCTTCCTTGAGGAGGCCCTTGTCCTCCGCGTCCTCGATCATCGCCTTGGCGATGCGGTCCTTCACGCTGCCGGCCGGGTTGAAGTACTCCAGCTTGACGAGGATCGTCGCCTCGAGGCCGAGCTCCTTCTCGATGTTCACGACCTCCACGAGGGGTGTATTTCCGATCAGTCCGAGGGTTCCTTTGTAGATCTTTGACATGATAATTACCTGCTTTCTTTTTTATTCTTATTAAATATAAATTCTGATCTGCTGCGGATCACGATGCCTGCATTGGCTCATGACCACAAAAAACCGGGGGCTTAGGCGGAAGCTCCCGGCGAATGGCTTGTCGGCACCAGAAAGAATGCCGCATTTTCATGAGGCGAACGCATCAACAGTCGAACGCCTCAGCCATACAGGATGACCGGGAAAGGTGCATTCGACAACACATGCAATTGTTCTGTCCGCGAGCCACGATTCCGTTCATCTCTCATATCTCCTTTGTTTTCTGTTGTTGTCATTGTAAGACAAAACGGTGCGTTTGAAAAGTCGGTCCTTTTTATCACCGGTGATAACCTGAAGTTATCGCGGGATTTTTCAGGGTATCACTGCACATCGATAAAGTTCTCGTTATCCGTGAACTCCTGAGCCGCTCTTCCGATAAATGCGGACATGGCCGGCAGGCAGGCGCAGTACTTTGCCGGGGCTTCGCGCAGGCAAAAGGCGCGTCTTCACTCCTCCAGCAGCCGTCTGAGGATCTGCTCCCGGTGGTTGATGAACATGGCTGTCACCTGGTAGCTGTCGGTCTCCTCGTAGGCGCAGGGGTGGATCTGCCCGTCGTCAAAGCTCAGGATCTCTGCGCCCGGCAGGGCCAGGAGGATCGGCGAGTGGGTCACGATGAGGAACTGCGACTCCTCCTTCGCGCACCTGTCGATCTCGAGGAGCAGCGTCAGCTGCCGCTGCGGGGAGAGGGCGGCCTCCGGCTCGTCGAGGAGGTAGAGCCCGTTGGGGCGGAAGCTGGTCTGGGCCAGGGCCAGGAAGCTCTCCCCGTGGGATTTCTCGTGGAAATGCTGGGGCCGGCCGCCCGGGCCCCGGCTGTACTCCTCCTCCTTGGTGGCCACGTTGTAGAAGCTCTCCGCCCGCAGGAAATATCCATAGCCCGCGCGGCGGACGCCGCGCGAGAGCCGGATGGCGTTGCAGAGCTCGGAGTGGGAGTCGTAGGTGGAGAAGCTGTAGTTCTTTGTGCCCCCTTCCGGGTTGAAGCCGTAGGCGACGGCGATGGCCTCGAGGAGGGTGGATTTCCCGCTGCCGTTTTCGCCGACGAAGAAGGTCACCGGATGGGTGAATGTGATCTCCGTGAGGCTGCTGATCGCAGGGATTTCCCGCAGATAGCTGTTGGGACTGATTCTGTTCCAGTCGATCTGGACGCTGCTAATGAGCTGGCGACTCAGCATATTTCTATCCTCTCCTTTCGCGTACTTGGGGACGGTTCTCAGTACGGTCTCGCCGTACGGAGAACCGTCCCTCTTTACGGCCACGCCGTACGAAGAACCGTCCCTCTTTACGGATTCTTCTCCAGCAAGGCGTTCAGCCAGCGCTCGTCGCTGCGGCCGGGGCGGACGTCGCCGGTCACCCAGGTTTCGGCCGCTTTTAGCTCCGGCAGACTTGCGAGCAGGGTGCGGAGGCCTTCTAAGGTGAGGTCCGTGAAATATCTGCCATTTCTCTCGCCCTCGAAGTCACCGTATTTGAAGGACACGTACAAGATGCCGCCCGGGACCAGAGCGCACGTAAGCTCCCCCAGCACCGGCAGGAGCTCTGCCTTCTTCAGGTGAAGGAGCGAGGCGCAGGCCCAGATGCCCTCGTAGCGCTCGTCCGCCGCCGGCACATAGTCACGGAAATCCAAACACCGCACATGAAGCCCCGTCAGTTCCCCCGCGATGCGGCA
>CACXEL010000202.1 GCA_902766655.1 uncultured Lachnospiraceae bacterium
AACCTGCACGACCGCTGCGCCTACCTGAACAGCCTGGGCATCGCGGAACTGCGTTACAAGGGCGACAACGGCACCGACCTGACCGTGGGCATGATCCCCGAGGCGCAGTTCCTGGGCGGGGCCGAGACCAGCCTGCAGGGCATCAGCTTCAACCCGAACATCCCCAGCGAGGAATGCTTCACCTCGCCCATGAAGGGCAAGGCCGAGGGCATCGTCTACGCCACCAAGCCCCTCAGCTACAACGGCGAGCTGATCGAAAACTTCTCCGTCCGCTTTGAAAACGGCAAGGCCGTGGAGGTCAAGGCCGAGAAGAACCAGGCCCTGCTGGAGCAGATGATCGCCATGGACGAGGGAGCCGCCTATCTGGGCGAGTGCGCCCTGGTGCCGGTGAATTCCCCGATCTCCGAATCCGGCATCCTGTTCTGGGACACCCTGTTCGACGAGAACGCCGCCTGCCACCTGGCGCTGGGCATGGGCTTCACCAATACCATCCGCGGCTTTGAGGACAAGACCCTCGAGGAATGCCGTGAGATGGGCATCAACGACTCCATGGAGCACACCGATTTCATGATCGGCTATGAGGGCCTGGACATCGACGCCCTTACCCGGGACGGCAGGACCGTTCCCATCTTCCGCCGGGGCAAGTGGGCCTTCTGAGCCTCGGCTCCCCGGGGAAACGCGTCCTTTCGGCGGCCCGGGTGAACAGAAGGAGCCGCGATCCGGTGAGGAAGGAAGGAGGATACGATGGAGCTCTATGAGGTTTCCGCCGCGGCCTGCGGCGATTATGAGGACCAGCGGGTGGAAGCCGCTCTGCGCGCGGTCCTGGAGCCGATCGGCGGGCTGGACTTCGTTCAGCCGGGAATGACCGTCGGCGTCAAGGTGAATCTGGTCACGGCCATGAAGCCGGAGACCGCCGCCACCGTCCACCCCGCGGTGGTCTGCGCGCTGGTGCGGCTGCTGCGGGAGCGGGGCGCGGAGGTGGTGCTGGGGGACAGCCCCGGCGGGATCTATTCCGCGCCCTATCTGAAGGTGGTCTATGACGTCTGCGGCATGCGCCGGGCCGAAAGCTTCGGCGCCCGGCTCAACGATGACTTTTCCACCGCCGAGGTCAGCTTTCCGGAGGCCGTGAAGCTCAAAAGCTTCCCCTA
This sequence comes from uncultured Lachnospiraceae bacterium, assembly GCA_902766655.1. Taxonomy (GTDB): domain Bacteria; phylum Bacillota; class Clostridia; order Lachnospirales; family Lachnospiraceae; genus Chordicoccus. Next base: position 1,149 of record CACXEL010000202.1, read on the forward strand.
TACCGCCTGGCTCGGGAAGGTCGACGCGATCATCGATCTCTGCAAGCTGAAGACCCACGGCATGATGGGCCTGACCTGCGCGGTCAAGAACTTCTTCGGCACGATCCCCGGCACCCAGAAGCCGGAATGCCACTACCGCTTCCCCCGGGCGGAGGATTTCGCCAACGCGCTGGTGGACCTGTACGAGTATTCCAGGCCCAGGCTCTGCATCTGCGACGCGGTGATCGGCATGGAGGGCAACGGCCCCACCCAGGGCACGCCCCGGAAGATCGGCTGCCTGCTGGCCAGCCGGAACGGCCACGCGCTGGACGCCGTCGCCGCCGGGCTCATCGGGCTCAAGATCCAGGACGTTCCCACCCTGCGCGCCGCGGCGGAGCGGGGCCTGCTGCCGGCGGACCGAAAGGCGATCCGGCTGTTCGGCGATCCGGAGTCCTTCGCCGTTGCGGATTTCAAGACCGTTCCGGCCCAGAGCAGCGTGTTCTTTCTGGTGTTCGGGGACGGGATCCCCGGGAAGATCGCGGACTTTTTCGCCGCCCGGATCCTGACGCCCTTCCCGAAGCTGGAGCCCTCTGCCTGCGTGGGCTGCGGCAAGTGCGCCCAGGTCTGCCCGGCCAAGGCCATCACCATGCGGAAAAAGAAGCCGCATATCGACCGGAGCGTGTGCATCCACTGCTTCTGCTGCCAGGAGTTCTGCCCGAAGGGGGCCATGCGGGTCGGCCGCCACGCCATCATGAAGATCCTTGGGAAGAGCCCAAGTTCTCATTGACTTTCGGGCACGGCTCTGGTATAACTGTTCTTGGTCCTGATCAAAAACTTGAAGAAAGCGAGGGAATCATGGATGTCTGTGAAAAAGAACGGAAGTGAATATCGTATGATGACCTCGGTTTGCGCCTTCGCGTCCTGACAGGACCGAACTGTGTTTTTGAAAACCGCGGCATTGCGCCGCGGTTTTTTCTTGAATGCCGGACCGTGGCTTGCTGTCACGGTTCCTTTTTTTCGGGCGGATCGTCC
>CACXEL010000203.1 GCA_902766655.1 uncultured Lachnospiraceae bacterium
CAGTCTCAAAGTGGGAAAAAGGTCCGTCCCTGAGCCTCAATCCCGCATTCAGCCCGCTTCGTCCTGCGCGTTATAGTGGATGCTGACCTTGATATCCTGGGCATAGTTGCCGAAGGTGGAGCCGAAGATGGTCAGTCCGCCCACGTGCTCGGCATCCTTCTTGACCGCCATCCGGAACCGGATCTTGCTCCGATAGTTCAGGTTCAGGTCCTGGATCGTCACGTCCGAGATCCTGAGACCGTCGATGTAGGTCCCGTACTTGTTGATGACCAGGAGCTTCAGGAGACCGTACTGGTTCCAGTTGGGGAACCACCACTCAGGCGTAAAGAGGCCGCGGACGTCGCCGAAGTCTCCGGGCGAGGTCCACATGCCGATCTCCGTGTCGTTGATGGAGAAGGTGATGTCGGAGGGCCAGACGTCATTCACGCCCGGCGCCTCGGAGGAAATCTCCTCGGAGATCGTGAGCTGGGTGATTTTCCGCCCCGACGGGATGAAGTTGGGGATCTCATACTCCACGAAGCCCTTGGTGAACCAGAGGATGTCCGCGTTGTAGCGGTCCGGATGGGCGAAATACCGTGCGTCGTCGACCTCGCCGATGATGGATTTGCTGGTGGCAATCCCGCAGGTCGGATAGACCTTGTAATCGCTGTAGTGGCCGACCCGGACGTTGGCGTTGTAGACGTTCTGGAGAGTGTCCTGATTTGTGAAGTCGATCAGGATCTTGTCCATGCGGAGAGAGCAGAGCTTGAGGTTCCCGTGCCCGCCCGATTCCGAGGAAATGGTGATCAGCCCGGCCTCCTCCAGCTTCCGGATATGGCTCGTCAGCGCCCCGTTGGTGATCTTCAGCTGGGTAGCGATCTCGTTCATGCTCAGGCGTTTATTACTGAGCAGCAGATCGATGATTTTTACGCGAATGTCTGACCCGAGTACCTTGAACAGCTCCAGGCCTTCGCTGGGAGAAGTGATGTAAATCAAAGAATCGCCTCCTGTTCCAAGTAAGTTTTTTTGTGTTACGGGCGAGGATACCCGCAAAATTCCGGCCACCCAACAGGAATAAACAGCAAGCACCTGAGAAATGAAAACATCGCGGCAGAAAGATGCGCGGCAAGCGCCTCAGATATATAAATATGAAATACACAGTATATTCTAAACTTTCTATATGGCTTCAGTCAATCAAAAATAATTTATTGTTTTCTTTGACAAAAAATAGTTTACAATTTTATCTAAATTGACGATTTTCTAAAATAGTTTATATGAATCTAAAATATTTGTTGACATCCTAAACCTTCGCAGATAGAATGATACTTGTAAAGCGTCACATTAATATTTACAAGGGAGGTAAATATGATGAAAAAAATGTTAGCCATGACCATGGCACTGCTGATGGGCGCTGTCGCTCTCAGCGGCTGCTCCACAACGACGGTTGAAGAAGCCGGCGAAGCATCCACCGACGCCCCCGCTGCCGAAGGCGCTGCTGCCGAGAGCGGTTCCACCGATGCCATGAAGGGCAACGGCGAAGCCACCCTCAACGTCTTCCTCTACATGCAGGAGCATGAGAAGGAAATCTACAAGGGCCTGGTCGAGGAATTCGTGGCCGAGCACAAGGACGAGATCAAGGAAGTCGTCTTCGAGGTCACTACCCAGGACGAGTACAATACCAAGATGATCGCCAACATGACCGCCAACGACATGCCCGACGTCTTCTACGTTGGCCCGGCCGGCGTTCGCTCCTATGTCGACAACGGCTACATCCTTCCGCTTGACGACTATGTCAGCGAGGACACCATCTCCAAGATCTGGGGAACCACACAGACCATCTACCGCTATGACGGCACGGCCGTAGGCCAGGGCAGCCTCTACGCGCTTCCCAAGGATCTTTCCTGCTTCGCCTTCGCATACAACAGGGACCTCTTCGATGAGGCCGGCATCCCGTATCCGGATCCGGAGAAGCCCTACACCTATGACGAGTTCATCGAAGTCTGCAAGCAGCTGACCAAGGACACCGACGGCGACGGCGAGATCGACCAGTGGGGCGTTGCCAATGCCAACCAGTTCGGTATGACTCCTTACCTCTACAGCAACGGCGTCAAGTTCCTCAGCGATGACATGACCAAGGTCAATGTTGCCAACAATGCCGCCCTTGAGGAGGCCCTCACCTTCTACACCAACCTGACCCTGGACGGCCTCACACCGACCGTCGACCAGGATGCCGCCCTCGGCGGATACCAGAGATGGCTGGACGGCCAGATCGGCTTCTACGCCTGCGGTACCTGGGACGTGGCTGCCTTCATGGACAAGAGCACCTTCCCCTACAACTGGGATCTCACCGGCTGGCCGGTCGGCCCGAGCGGCGATGGCCGTTCCCACACCTGGATGGGCTCTGTCGGCTACTGCATCGACAAGAACACCCAGTATCCGGAGCTCTGCGCAGCCCTGATCTCCAAGCTCTCCACCGATGAGGATGGCCAGAAGGCCGTTTCCGGTATCACCACCGGCCAGTCCATCCAGCTCCCGAACATCTCCGACCTTGCCTACGGCGAGTTCATGACCGCCTGCAGCGAAGGCAAGCTTCCCTTCCCGGACAGCGTCCGCGTCCTCTTCGGCTACTTCGAAGGCGATGAGCACTACGCAGCTGCCCTTCAGGAGACCGACTACACCTACAACGCTGAGTGGTTCGATCCCTTCTGGCAGGGTGTCGCCAACATCCAGAGAGGCGACATCACCGTTGCTGACTTCCTGGCCCAGGTCGAGCCCGAGATGCAGTCCGCTCTTGACAACGCCATCGAGCTTCAGAACTCCGCCACCAACTGATAACTGATCACGTGAACAACCGCAGACCCCTCTGAAAATGAGGGGTCTGCCTTTCCCAAAAAACCTGCGGAGGATGCGGCGGGAAATGAAAACCCCGCGACAGGCGGGGGGCTGCATTTTCCGGAAAAACACTTGCTTTAACAATGATTCTTATGAGGAAGAGAGTATGGCTGGGAAACAGAAAGTAAAAGTCAAAATGTCCCAGATGGCAAAGCGGGAAGAGCGGTGGGCATGGCTGTTCATCGCCCCGCCATTCATCGGGTTCCTGTGCTTCATGGCTTACCCGATCGTGTTCGCGCTGATCGTCAGTATGAGCCGCTGGACAGGCATCAACTCCCTGTGGGGAAATCTTGTCGGTCTCAGGAACTTCGCCGAGATCATGCAGGACGCCAAGTTCTGGAAGTCCATGGGAACGACCATCATCTACATGATCGGTATCCCGGTAGGCATGATCCTCGGTATCACCATCGCCATGGGCCTCAACCGGAACCTGCCGGGCAAGAGAGTCCTGACGACCATGTATTATGTCCCTGTTATTTCGTCTCTGGTCGCCGTCTCCATCCTGTGGGCATGGGTCTTCAACTATGATTACGGCCTTCTGAACGGCATTTTCAAGATCCTGACCGGCAGGCACGGCCCCAACTGGCTGGGCGACGAGCACATGATCAAGGTCTCCATGATCATTTTCATGGTCTGGAAGGGCCTGGGTACCTCCATCATCCTGTACCTGGCCGGCCTCCAGAACATTCCCCGCGACTACTATGAAGCAGCCGAGATCGACGGCGCCAACGCATGGGACAAGTTCATCAACATCACCCTGCCACTCCTGTCGCCGGTCACCTTCTACATCCTGATCACATCCCTGATCGGCGGCTTCCAGGTCTTCGTTGAGGTCCAGGTCATGGCCAGCAACGGCGGTCCCAACTACTCCGCCGCCACCGTCGTCTTCTACCTGTACGAGAAGGCCTTCAAGAACGGCCAGCTCGGCTACGGCAGCGCGATAGCGGTCATCCTGGCTATCATTATCTTCGCGATCACGGCCCTGAACTTCTGGGGACAGAACAAGTGGGTCAACACGGATATTTAAGGGGGAGAAGATAATGGCTGAGAAAAAAGCAAATGCTAACGCAATGTACAAAACGGACAAGGTCGTCTCGAAGAAGACGAAGATTGTCAATGTTATCATTTTCGTCCTCCTCTTCCTGCTGGCGATCACCATGGTCTTCCCGCTGGTCTACATGGTCCTGACCTCCTTCATGACCAAGAACCAGATCCTTTCCGGAAGACTGACCCTGATCCCGAATCCGGTCCTCATCGGCAAGTACTCGGAGGTCCTCTCCAAGGGCCAGTTCATCAGCGGCGTCATCAACACGGTCAAGGTCGAGATCCCCGTCCTTCTGGTCGGCGGCTTTACCTCCTCCCTGGCGGCCTTCGCCTTCGCCAAGCTGAATTTCCGCGGCAAGGACCAGTTCTTCCTGGCCTTGCTGGCCACCATCATGATCCCCTTCGCGGTCGTCATGATCCCGCAGTACGTCCTCTTCACCAAGCTGCGCTGGACCAACTCCCTGCTCCCGCTGATCATTCCCGGCCTTTTCGGAAATGTAAGCATGATCTTCTTCCTGCGTCAGAACCTCTACTCCATTCCTTCCGACCTCATGGACGCGGCGAAGCTGGACGGCTGCTCTTACTTCGGGACCTACTGGAGGATCTTCCTCCCGCTCATGAAGGGCGCCCTCGGCACCCAGCTCATGCTCTGGTTCATGGGCATCTGGAATGACTACCTTGCTCCGACCATCTTCCTGAGAAGCGAAGCCAACTGGACGTTGCAGGTCGTCATCCGGTCCTTCAACTCCTACTACGCCATCCAGAGCGATTACGCCCTGATCATGGCGGCCTCCGTCATCGCAATGATCCCGACTCTGCTGCTCTTCTTCATTTTCCAGAGAATGATCATCGAGTCCATTGCCATCAGCGGTATCAAATGATAAGCTTGTTTTGAAAATCAGGGACGGTCCTTTTTTCTCAAAAATCTCTGATTTTTGAGAAAAAAGGACCG
>CACXEL010000204.1 GCA_902766655.1 uncultured Lachnospiraceae bacterium
AGCTCAATGAGCTTTTTGTAATACCGGAAGACTGAATCCGCACGCGTGAGCTGCTCGGCGGCGTTGATTTTCACATAGTTGGGATTCACGGCCAGCCAGGGGGTGCCGGTGGTGAAGCCGGCGTTCTCCGAGTCGTCCCACTGCATGGGCGTGCGCGCGTTGTCACGGCTCTTGTTCGCGATTTTGGGGAAAATCTCCGAGGGCACCCAGCCCATCTTCTCCGTCAGCTCACGATAGGCGTTGACGGACTCCAGGTCGTTGAAGTCCTCCACAGATTGGAAGGGGTAGTTGGTCATGCCCAGCTCTTCGCCCTGATAGACGTACGGCGTTCCCTGCATCATGTGCAGGCAGGTCGCGATACACTTGGCGGACCGCTCGCGGTACTCGTCGGATGGATTGCCCAGACGGTTGACGATACGCGGCTGGTCGTGGTTGCAGAAGAAGAGGCTGTTCCAGGCCACCTCGTCCAGGCCAATCTGCCACTTGGTCAGGTTCTCCTTGAGGGGCACAAGCGGCATCTTTCTGGTGGACCACTTGAACTGATCGCCCCCGTCGAGCCCTACGTGCTCGAACTGGAAGACCATACTGAGCTCGGTCCCCTCACTGTTGGCATATTTTTTTGCCTCCTCGAGGGTGACGCAGGCCGTCTCACCGACCGTCATCAGGTCGTAGCGGGAGAGGACCTTTGTGTTCATTTCCCGCAGGTACTCGTGGACATGAGGACCGTTCGCCGTGCAGCCGCAGTCTCCGTAGAGCGCGTTCATGAGCGGGGCGTCCGGGAGACCGGCCGGCTTGGAAATCAGGCTGATGACGTCCATGCGGAAGCCGTCGATTCCCTTGTCGCACCAGCGGGTCATCATGTCGAACACGTCCTGCCTCACCGCCGGATTGTCCCAGTTGAGGTCGGGCTGCTTGGGGGAGAAAAGGTGCAGATAGTACATGTCCGTCGCCTCGTCGTACTTCCAGGCGGAGCCGGAGAACCAGGAGCCCCAGTTGTTGGGCTCCTTGCCGTCCTTGCCCTCCCGCCAGAAATAGTAGTCTCTTTTGGGGTTGTCCCTGGAGGAGCGGCTCTCAACGAACCATTTGTGCTCGTCGGAGGTGTGATTGACGACCAGGTCCATGACGATCTTGATTCCCCGATCGTGGGCGGCCGCCAGCATCCGGTCGAAATCCTCCATCGTGCCGAACTCGTCCATAATGGCCTCATAATCGCTGATGTCATAGCCATTGTCATCGTTGGGAGACTTGTAGACGGGGGAGAGCCAGATGACGTCGATGCCCAGCTCCTTCAGGTAGTCCAACCTGGATGTGATTCCATTCAGGTCACCGATGCCGTCGCCGTTGCTGTCCGCAAAGCTGCGGGGATAGATCTGATAAACAACACTTTCCTTCCACCAGGTCCTCTTCATAGTTACCTCCTTGCTTTCCGGGCCGCGGCCGCAGGCACACTCTGTCAGGATGACTTTTCATACACGGCGAACCTTGCCGCGGGCTTCATTTCTCAGGATATCCGTCCGTACATGACCGCCAGGCCTGCGATCCTCGCTGCCAGGGCCTGAGACAGGTCTTCCTTATTCACCCGCCACTTCCAGTTCGTCCCGTGGGTCGAAGGATGGTTGATCCGGGCGCTGTTGTCGAGTCCCAGGTAATCCTGCAGCGGAATGATGCAGTAGTCCGCCACGGAGCTGAAGGCGGCGATGATCATTTTCTCCACGATCTCCTGGGGATCCGCGGTGCGGACGTCCAGATATTCGCAGACCTGTTTTCTCTCGACGGGGAGAATGCTGTCGATCCAGCCCCGAAGCGTCTCATTGTCGTGCGTTCCCGTGTAGACCACGCAGTTGTTTTTGTAGCGGTAGGGCAGGTATTCCATGGCGCCGGAGGAATCCCTGGAATCGAAGGCGAACTCCAGCACCTTCATGTTTGGGAAACCGGTGTCACGCACCAGCTCCCGCACCGTATCCGTCACATAGCCGAGGTCCTCGGCGATGATGGGCGTCTTTCCAAGGGCGGCCTCGATGGCTTTGAAGAGGTCTATGCCCGGTCCCTTCTCCCAGTGCCCCGTGGCGGCCGTCTCCGAGTCTGCGGGAATGGCAAAATACTCATCAAACCCGCGGAAATGGTCGATCCGGATAACGTCGTAGAGCTCGCGGCATTTGGCGATGCGGCGGATCCACCAGTCATACCCCCTCTCCTTGTGGAGGGGCCAGTTGTAGAGCGGGTTGCCCCAGACCTGGCCGGTGGCGGAAAAACCGTCCGGGGGCACACCCGCGATCATGCGGATCCGGCCCCTCTCGTCGAGCTGGAAGAGCTCCCGGTGGGCCCAGAAATCCGAGCTGTCCGCAGAGACGTAGATCGGAATATCGCCGATGATCCGGATTCCCTGGTCCGTGGCGTAATCTCTCAGCTTCTGCCACTGCCTGGCGAATTCGAACTGGAGATACTCATAGAAGCCTATGTCGTCTTTCAGCTTTTCCGACCACGCCTCTATGGCCTCGGGCTTGTAGTCACGGATTTCCGGGTCCCAGCTGTCAAGGCCGGCGCCTCCGTGCGCATCCTTGACGGCCATGAAGAGCGCGTAATCACTCAGCCAGAAGTCGTTTTCTGTCCTGAAGGCCGCGAATTCATTCGTCTCAGCATGGATGCTTCTCTCATAGGCCTTTCTGAGGAGGCCCCACCGACCTTGGTAGAGCCTGCCGTAATCCACAGCCTTCCCATCGCCGAAATCGACCGCGTCGCACTCACCCTGCGTCAGCAGCCCCTGCGCGATCAGGTCCTCAAGACTGATCAGATACGGGTTGCCCGCGAAGGTCGAGAAGGACTGGTAGGGGGAATCCCCGTAACCCGTCGGGCCGAGGGGCAGGATCTGCCAGTAGCGCTGCTTCGCCTCCTTCAGGAAATCCACAAATTTATATGCCTCCTCCGAAAAACAGCCGATCCCGTACTTGCCCGGGAGGCTGAAGATCGGGAAAAGAATTCCGCATGTACGCATGTCTCCTCCTTATCGTTTACTGATTATCTTGGGTTTCGTCCTCGTCAAGGACCCAGGAATCTTCCTCTTCTTCCTTCTTTCCGATCATCTTGTCGAACACAGGCGTGTACATGAGCGCGCACAGGTAGGCCGGCAGGGATAATCCCAGCAGGAAGAAGAGCGGCAGCAGTCTCGTCACGTTGAAGAGCAGGAACGGGATTGCCGCGGTGACCGTGACCATGAGAATCGTCCGGGGGAAGTAGGCCGTTGCCAGAATAGCCGCATTTTTGAAGGCGGCGCCCGTGGAAAATACAAACCTGGCCGTCAGCGGGATCACATACACATAGATGGCCGCCGCCACAAATAAGCCGGCATAGATCGGGACCAGCATGGCCTGCGGCAGATGGAGCTGCCCACCGTGGATCAGTCGGTAATCCGCGTACAGAAATCCTGTGATTGCCAGCAGAATGAGCCAGATCGGGGTTGCATTTTTCAGGTTTTCCTTAAGGCGCTTCAGATACTCCGCCGGGAGGCCGCCCCCTCTCTCCTCGATCATCTCGATGATCACATAGTGCATGGCTGCCTGGGCCGCACCGGCCGTCACGATCGGAAGGCTGAAGAGGAGAGTCAGAATATTGAGGAACACCAGCGTGGTCAGGTCCGAGAGGGCGCGCATCACCGGCCCTTCCTGGTCAAACAGATTCTTCATTCCAGTTTACCCTATTTCCATCAACATACAAGAGGCTGCACCGGATTTCGGCACAGCCTCTGCAAAAAGTACACTGCCGCATTCCCGGCGGTATCAGCCCTTGACAGCGCCTTCGATCATACCGTTCATGATCTGCTTCTGTGCGAACAGGAAGAGAATGATCATGGGGATGATGGCGAGGAGCGCAGCCGTCAGGATCAGGTTCCACTGCTTGACGTAGGAACCGACGAAGGCCTGAACTGCAACGGGAAGCGTTTTGACCTTGCCGTTCTGACCG
>CACXEL010000205.1 GCA_902766655.1 uncultured Lachnospiraceae bacterium
CCATGTAGGCCGTGACGGCAGGCTTGCTGGCGCCGAAATAGTGGTCGTCCAGCTCCTGGCCCTTGGGCGGCATGGCTCCGAAGAGGGTCCGGCCGGTGAAGCGAAGGTCAGGACGCTTTTCGTAGAGCTCCCTGGAGATCAGGAAATACTCCTGCTCAGGCCCCACGGAGGAGACGACGCGCTTAGCGGAGGTGTTGCCGAAGAGGCGGAGAATGCGCAGGGCCTCCCGGCTCAGGACTTCCATGGACCTGAGCAGCGGCGTCTTTTTATCCAGAGCGGGTCCGCCGTAGGAGCAGAAGGCGGTCGGGATGCAGAGGGTCTTTCCTTTGATGAAGGCGTAGGAGGTGGGATCCCAGGCGGTGTAGCCTCTGGCCTCGAAGGTTGCGCGCAGGCCGCCCGAGGGGAAGGAGGAGGCGTCCGGCTCGCCTTTGATCAGCTCTTTCCCGGAGAACTCCATGATGACGCTGCCGTCCGGCGAGGGGGAGATAAAGCTGTCGTGCTTTTCCGCCGTGATGCCGGTCAGCGGCTGGAACCAGTGGGTGAAGTGGGTGGCGCCGAGGCCTACCGCCCAGTCCTTCATGGCGATGGCGACGGCATTGGCGACGCCGATGTCGAGCTCCTTGCCCTCGTCGATGGTCTTCCGGAGGGACGCATAGACGTCGGCGGAGAGGGTGGCCCGCATGACGCGGTCGTCAAAGACGCGGCTTCCGAAGTATTCCGGTACAGTATTCATGGTAGAACTCCTTTCTGGAAGAAAAAGGCAAAGGCGCCTTTCGCGCTGCCGCAAAAGACGCCTTTGCCTTTGACTTTTTCATATGTGAAGGTGAATCCTGAAAAAAAGAGGAGCGTCTCTGAGCCGGCTGACTCAAAGACGCCCTTGTCTTTTATGAATCGGGATTTTACAGCATCAAGGGCCGCTTGTCAACACCTGATTTTTCAGAAATTTCAGACCTGCTTCCTTTCGGCTGCTTCCCATCTCTCCGGAGCAGTCTCTTTAATTTTTTTATTGACAAAAGAGGCAGTAGAGGCTATTATGCCGACATGAGGCAATGGCGTCGCTAATGTACAGGCATTAGAGACGCCATTGCCCTTTTGTTTTTCCGGTCATCACATTCTTCGAATGCCCTGAGGGCATGAAGAGGAATCGGTGTGCCGGGTACAGCAGAGGGCGGAAGGCGCCCTGCCAGGCAGATCAGCCCGGAGGCGGCTGGCCGGGAAATGAATTCATTTCCCGGATCTTGAAAAGGAAGGTGATTTGAATGAACGGTCTGCTTTCATATGACAGGGAACACGATGCCTGCGGCATCGGCGCTGTCATCAAGATCGACGGAGTTCCCGAATACAGTGTCATGGATGACGCACTGACCATCGTGGAGAAGCTGGAGCACAGGGCCGGCAAGGACGCCAGCGGCACAGTCGGGGACGGCGTAGGCATCCTACTGCAGATTTCTCACGCCTTCTTTTCCGCGGCTTGTGAGGAGGCAGGGCTTCAGATCGGGGAGGCCGGCGATTACGGGATCGGTATGCTCTTCCTGCCATCTGACCACCTTAAAAGGACCTTTGCCAGGCGCCTCTTCGAGGTGATTGCCGGCAAGGAGGGACTCAATGTGATCGGGTGGAGGGAAGTTCCCATTCATCCGGAGATTCTGGGCGAGAGGGCCCGCGGTTGTATGCCGGCCATCTGGCAGTGCTTTGTGGAAAGGCCGGAGAACGTTGAAAAGGGCCTGGAATTTGACCGCAGACTTTACGTTGTCAGGAGAGAGTTCGAGCAGAGCTCCGAGGACACCTACGTCTGCTCCCTGTCCTCCCGCACGATCGTTTACAAGGGCATGTTCCTGGTCGGCCAGCTCCGCCGGTTCTACGAGGACCTTCAGAGCGAGCGATATGTGACTGCCCTGGCCATGGTCCATTCCCGCTTTTCCACCAACACCCTGCCCAGCTGGGAGCGCGCACATCCCTACAGGATGATCGCCCACAACGGGGAAATCAACACCATCCGCGGAAATACGGACCGCATGCTGGCCCGCGAGGAGACCATGCACTCCCCGCTGCTTGAGACGGATCGCGACAAGATCTGCCCGGTCATCTCGACCAGCGGATCGGATTCCGCCATGCTGGACAACACGCTGGAATTCCTTTACATGAACGGTATGGACCTGCCCCTCGCCATGATGGCCCTGATCCCGGAGCCCTGGAAGAACAACCGCTTCATGAGCGAGTCCAGGAAGGATTTTTACCACTATTACGCCACCATGATGGAGCCCTGGGACGGGCCGGCGGCCATCCTCTTCACGGACGGAGAGGTATTCGGCGCCACGCTTGACCGTAATGGGCTTCGCCCCTCGCGGTATTACATAACTGATGACGACCGCCTGATCCTCTCCTCCGAGGTGGGGGTACTGGATATCGCACCGGAGCACATTGTGAAGAAATCCAGGCTCATGCCGGGCAGGATGCTCCTGGTCGATACCCGCGGGAAGAGGATCATTTCCGACGAAGAGTGTAAAGAAGTGTATGCCTCTGCCCACCCCTACGGCGAATGGCTGGACGCCCATCTCATCCATCTGAAGGACCTTTCAATCCCCAACCATCAGGTCCCTGTCCACTCCCAGGCAGAGCGGGACAGGCTCTACAAGGTCTTCGGATACAGCTATGAGGAGGTCAAGTCTTACATTCTGGAGGCTGCGACGAATGGGGTGGAGCCAACGGTCTCCATGGGCCATGACGTGCCCCTGGCCGCCCTCTCTGACAATTATCCGCTGCTCTACAGGTTCTTCCAGCAGCAGTTCGCCCAGGTCACCAACCCGCCCATCGACTCTTTGAGGGAGAAGATCGTGACGGACACGACGGTCTACATCGGGTCCGACGGCGACCTTCTGACTACGAGGAGCGATAACTGTACGGTCCTCGAGGTCAACAACCCGGTCCTGACAGGCGTCGACCTCATGAAGATCAGGGCATTGAAGCGTAAGGGCTTCGAGGCGGAGACCGTATCCCTCCTCTATTACAAGCATACTTCCCTTTCCAGGGCGGTCGACCAGCTGTATCTGGCGGTGGACAGAGCGGTCTCCCGCGGCGCTAACATCATCATCCTCTCTGACCGGGGCGTGGACGAGAACCATGTTCCGATCCCGGCCCTCCTCGCCGTCTCCGCCCTGGAGCAGCACCTGGTCCACACCAGGAAGAGGACGGCGGTCTCCCTCATTCTCGAGAGCGGAGAGATCAGGGACGTGCACCAGACGGCGTGTGTGCTGGGCTTCGGCGCCCGGGCCGTCAACCCATACCTGGCGCACGAGTGCATCGAGGAGCTGGTCACGCTGGGCCTCCTCGACAAGGACCCGCACACTGCCGTCAACGATTTCAACCACGCGCTCCTTGGCGGTGTTGTGAAGATCGCCGCCAAGATGGGCATTTCCACGATCCAGTCCTACCAGTCGGCCAGGATCTTCGAGGCCGTCGGCCTGTCCGACGAGGTGATTGACAGATACTTCACCGGCGTGGTCAGCCGCGTGGGCGGTATCGGCGTCAAGGAGCTGGAGGAAGGTATCTCCTTCCGGCACGACCGGGCTTTCGATCCCATGGGCCTGCCGGTGGATCCTGTCCTGGACAGCAGCGGCTTCCACAAGCTGAGGAGCGGCCCGGGCAAGGAGGACCACCTCTACTCGCCGGAGGTCATCGTCCTGCTCCAGCAGGCGGTGCGGACCAACAGCTACGACAAGTTCCTCCAGTATGCTGCCCTGGTGGACGACGCCCGCCATCCCCACACCCTCCGCGGCCTTCTGGAATTCGTTCCCGCGGGTGAACCGGTCAGTCTCGACGAGGTGGAGCCTGTGGAGGAGATCGTGAAGCGGTTCCAGGTGGGCGCCATGAGCTACGGCTCCCTCTCCCGGGAAGCGCACGAGACCATCGCCAGAGCCATGAACCGGCTCGGCGGAAGGTCCAATACCGGTGAGGGCGGAGAGGCCTCCGACCGCTTCGGCACCGAAACAAACAGCAACGTCAAGCAGGTGGCCTCAGGCCGCTTTGGCGTGACGGAGGAATACCTTCTGAGTGCCGGTGAGATCCAGATCAAGATGGCCCAGGGAGCCAAGCCCGGTGAGGGCGGCAACCTGCCGGCCGCCAAGGTCTATCCCTGGGTGGCCAGGACCCGGTGCTCGACGCCGGGCGTGCAGCTGATCTCCCCGCCTCCTCACCACGATATCTATTCCATCGAGGACCTGGCCCAGCTCATTTACGACCTCAAAAATGCGAACCGGGCCGCCAGGATCTCCGTCAAGCTGGTCTCCGAGGCCGGCGTCGGTACGATCGCGTCGGGCGTCGCCAAGGCGGGCGCGCAGGTTGTTCTCATTTCCGGCTACGACGGCGGTACGGGAGCCGCTCCCTACAGCTCTGTCCACTACGCGGGCCTGCCCTGGGAGCTCGGCGTGGCGGAGACCCACCAGGCTCTGATCGAGAGCGGGCTCAGGTCCCGGGTCCGGATCGAGACGGACGGCAAGCTCATGACCGGCAGGGATGTGGCCATCGCGGCCCTTCTGGGGGCTGAGGAATTCGGCTTCGCCACGGCGCCGCTGGTATCTATGGGCTGCATGATGATGCGGGTCTGCTCCAAGGATACCTGCCCGGTGGGCATCGCTACCCAGAATGAGAAGCTCAGGGGGCGGTTCGCCGGAAAACCGGAGCATATCATGAATTTTATGCGGTTCATCGCCTCCCAGCTCAGGCAGATCATGGCAGAGCTCGGCTTCAGAAGCGTGGACGAGATGGTGGGCAGGACAGACTGCCTGAGGAAAAGAGAGCATTTCGACCAGCCGCATGCGGGCACGATCTCCTACGATGAGATCCTGAAGGCGGGAAATGCCGGGGCAAGCGGCTGTCGGTTCGATCCGGCCCATAGCTATGATTTTGCCCTTGAGCGGACGCTGGACGAGCGTGTCCTTCTTCCCTGGTTCGAGAAGGCCCTTAAGGATGGGGAGAGGCATTCCGAGATCTCTGTCCGGGTGAGCTCCACCGACAGGACCTTCGGCACCATTCTGGGTTCGGAGATCGTGAAACGGTACGGGAGAGGATGCAATGACCTCTCTGAGGACAGGTTCCAAATTCGGTGCGAGGGTGGCGGCGGCCAGTCCTTCGGCGCATTTCTTCCGCACGGCCTGACCATTCGCCTGGAAGGCGATGCCAACGACGGATTCGGAAAAGGACTGTCCGGCGGAACACTGATTGTCTGCCCGCCTGCGGGAAGCAGGTTCAAAGCTTCTGACAATATCATTGTCGGCAATGTGGCCCTCTATGGAGCGACTTCGGGCAAGGCTTACATTTGCGGGATAGCCGGCGAGCGCTTCTGCGTCAGAAATTCGGGCGCCGTGGCGGTCGCGGAGGGCTGCGGAGACCACGGGCTCGAGTATATGACCGGCGGCAGGGCGGTGATTCTGGGAAGGACCGGCAAGAATTTTGCGGCCGGCATGAGCGGCGGTATCGCTTACGTCCTGGACAGGGACCACACGCTCTACAGGAGAATCAACAAGGACATGGTCGAGCTCACGGAGCTCAGGGAAAAGTACGATATCGAGGAGCTTAGGACAATTCTTACTGATTATGTGGCGGCGACGGATTCGGAGCTCGGCCGGGAGATTCTGGAGAGTTTTGACAGGGAGATTTACAGCTTCAAGAAGGTCATGGCGAGAGATTACCACCGTATGATCAGGGCCATCAGCCGTTACGAGGAGCAGGGCATTCCCAAGGAGAGCGCCGAGCTTGAAGCCTTCCGGGAGATGACCGGAACAGCAATCTGAGGCTTTGCGACAGGAAAGAGCAGGTGAGAGTATGGGAAAACAGACAGGTTTCCTGGAATTTGACAGGGCAGAGAACAGTGAGGTCCCTGCTTTGGAGAGGATCCAAGGCTACCGGGAATTTCACACCTATCAGACGGAGAAGGTCAGAAGAGACCAGGGCGCCCGCTGCATGAACTGCGGCGTGCCCTTCTGCCAGTCGGCCATGAAGCTCAGCGGCATGGTCGTCGGCTGTCCTCTCCACAACCTGATACCCGAGTGGAACGACAGCATTTTCAGGGGAGAAGATGCCCATGCGCTGGCGAGGCTCCTCAAGACCAACCGCTTCCCGGAGTTCACGGGCAGGGTCTGTCCGGCGCTCTGCGAGAAGGCCTGTATCTGCGGCCAGTACGATGATCCGGTCACGGTCAGGGACAACGAGCTCTTCCTGATCGAGAAGGGGTATCGGGAGGGCTGGATGAAGGCGCATCCGCCGGCGCGGGAGAGCGGACACAGAGTAGCCGTCGTGGGGAGCGGGCCGTCCGGCCTGTCCGCGGCGGACGCGCTCAGGAGACGGGGGCATGCCGTCACCGTCTACGAGCGGGAGGACAGGATCGGCGGACTCCTCATGTACGGTATCCCGAACATGAAGCTGGACAAGAGCGTGCTCACAAGGCGCCGGGAGATCCTGGAGGAGGAAGGCATCGTTTTCAAGACGGGAGTCAATATCACTTCGCGTGAGGATACGGACAGATTGCTCGCGGACTACGATGCGGTGGTCCTGTGCTGCGGCTCCAAGCAGCCGAGGGCCCTCAGGGCGGAAGGAATCGACGGTGCGGAGGGTGTTCATTTCGCGGTGGACTTCCTCAGGGCTGCCACCAGGAACGTCCTGGGTATTGAGTCCCTGCCGGAAACCTTCGACGCCCGGGGCCGGGACGTTGTCATCGTCGGAGGCGGCGATACTGGAAATGACTGCATCGGCACCGTGATCCGCATGGGCTGCCAGTCGGTCACCGCTCTCGAGATGATGCCAATGCCACCCGTGGAGCGCCGCCCGGACAATCCGTGGCCCGAGTGGCCAAGGACCTTGCGGACTGATTACGGCCACGTGGAGGCGGCCGCGGTCTTCGGCTCGGATCCCCGGGTCTTCAGCACGACAGTGAAAAAGGTCTTCACGGAGAAGGGCAGGATTTCGGGCATTGAGACCGTGCAGGTCGCCTTTGAGAATGGAAGACTTGTGGAAAAGGAGGGCAGTGAGAAGCAGCTGCCTTGTGCCCTCCTCCTCATAGCTGCAGGTTTCATCGGCGCCGAGAAGGCGCTGCCGGAGGCCCTGGGGCTTCAGATGACGAACAGGGGAGTTGTCTCCACTCCGGAGGGCAGATATGCGACCAGTGTGCCGCGCGTCTTCTCCGCCGGCGATATGCACCGGGGACAGAGTCTGGTGGTCTGGGCCCTGGCGGAAGGAAGAGCCTGCGCGGCTGAAGTGGACGAGTATCTGATGGGCTACAGGAACAGCTGATCCGGAGGTTGGTATGTGCAAATATATATTTGTGACCGGAGGCGTCGTCTCC
>CACXEL010000206.1 GCA_902766655.1 uncultured Lachnospiraceae bacterium
AAGTATGAGATCATTTCCGGGCACAGGAGGGCGCATGCCGCGGAGGCGGCCGGGCTCACGGAGGTGCCGGTGCTGGTCAGGGACATGGATGACGATGCGGCGACGGTGCTCATGGTGGATTCGAACCTGCAGAGGGAGCACATTCTGCCGAGTGAGCGGGCGAAGGCCTACAAGATGAAATTGGAGGCTTTGAAGCATCAGGGGTTTCGTTCAGATTTGACTTCTGGTCAAGTTGGCCAGAAGTTATCAGAAAAAGGGTCAGAACATGACGAAGGTGGAACTTCATCCCAAGTTGGGATGAAGTTGCAGGCATTAGATCTTGTTGGAAAAGAAACAGGTGATAGCAGGAATCAAGTGCATAGATATATCCGCCTTACGAATCTGACGCCCGACCTCTTGGACATGGTCGATCAGAAACAGATATCCTTTAACCCCGCCGTCGAACTCTCCTACTTGAAGCCTGCAGAACAGGAAATGGTGAAAGAAGCCCTCGACTGGGCCCAGACCGCCCCCTCCCTCTCCCAGGCCCAGCGCATCAAGAAGCTCAGCCAGGAGGGAGCCTGCACTCCGGACGCCATGCGGGAGATCATGAGCGAGGTGAAGAAGGGAGACCTCGAGAGAGTCACTTTCCGAAATGAGACCCTTCGCAAATATTTCCCCAAATCCTACACGGCCCAGCAGATGCAGGACCAGATCATCAAGCTCCTGGAGCAATGGCAGAAGCGCAGGCAGCGCGACCAGGAACGATGAACAGATTGATTTTTGCATTTCACCTCTTATTATCTGCCACTTACCACAAAACCTGAGACAGGCCTTCCGATTTCATGTATGATGACATCATCAAAGAGAAAGGGGGCCGGGCATGAAGGTAAAAGTAGACATCTCCGCTGAATATAAAGAGCCGTATGCGGTGATCTACACCAACAAAGTAACGGATGAGATCCAGCGCATGATTGATATATTCAGCACAAGCGAGACGCCCATAACTGCCCTGCAGAACGAAGAGGACCTGATCATTCTACAGCCAAAGGAAATATACATGGTCAGAGTGGAGGCCGGTGACACGATCATTTACGGAGATAAGAAAAAATATCGTTCACGAAAGAGGCTATATGAGATCGGCCAGCAGCTGGGCAGGCAGTTCATGCAGATTTCCAAGACCACACTGATCAATCTGTCTTACATGGACAGCATTGAGCCTGGCTTTGGAGGCACTCTCCTGCTGAAGCTGAAAAATGGCAGCAAGGACTACGTGTCGAGAAAATATCTTCCGGAGTTCAAAAAATATCTCGGATTATAGGAGGTAAGCGCAATGAGAGAGAAAGTAAAAGATCTGGTAAAAAGTACAATGATCAGTATCGGCATGGCCATGACGATCTTCTGCCTGGCAGGCGTCGTGTTTGATATCGGGTATAAAGGGAACTTCAGCCTTGATAATTACCGCTTCACAAAGATGGTGATCGGAAGCCTCCTCGTAGGTCTGGGATTTGGTATCCCTACGATCGTGTACGAAAATGAGAACCTGCCGATGCCGGTCCGTGTCATCATCCACATGGGGACCGGATGCATAGTCTATACGATCGTGGCCTTTGCGGTTGGCTGGATCGGCGGCGCCGCGACACTCACGCAGGGGATCCTGATAGCAGCCGTTCAGTTCGCGATTGCTTTCATTGTCTGGTCCCTCTTCATGAGCCACTATCGCAAAGAAGCTGAAAAGATGAACGATATAATCCAGAAAATGAAATAAGCGTACAGACCCCTTAAGGACACCGGACTTAAAATGCCCGGTGTCTTCATTTTTCTCCGGAACAGGATCATGTAAATGCAGACAGGCATTCTCCTCGCGGGAATGCCTTTTATTATGCCAAATTAGAAAGGAAAAGAAAGATGCGCAAAATGAAGAACACAGGACTTACGAAAAAGGAGCTCAAAGACCGGATCAGGTCCCTGATGGAGGACCTGGCCAGCCTGAAGGAAGGGATGGATGAAGTGATGAGTAGGGAAGACTTCCTCACCTTCCTTGAGGAGATGATCGACACCTTCAGCGAGGGGATCGAGGCCGCCGACGCCATCCGCGTCATCTGTCTGGAAGGGGACGACAGTGGCGTCATTTCCTCCCTGGATGGAAGCCTGTCAGCGACAGTACTCCCGGACGTAGCCGGCCAGGAACCCGACCCTTCGGCAGTCCTCTCCTTCGGCTCCGACGATATCCGGGTCCTCCCCTTCCCCCATATCCATCGCATCTGCCCTTGGCTCAACGACCGGAGCGTCATGCGTTCCGTCCCAGGCGCGAAGGACGTCTACTACCTGTTCGAGGAAGGCTCGCAGGTCCGGGTCGGAAGAGATTTCTTTCTCGTCGGTCCGGTCGTGATGATCAAACTGAACGATGACCATTTCCTGGAATCACCCAATGCTCTGGATCTGCACCGGGTGCGCAAGTTCCTGAAGGACAATACCAGGAGCGTTGTGTTCGAGGAAGGCGCCGCCTATCCGGCACTTCATTTCGTGTAATCAAAAAAGAAGAGGAGAATAGAAAATGGATTACGAACAGTTCCTTAACAAGATGAGAGAAGAGATGATGGCTTCATTTCCCGGAATGGAAGTGACGATCCGGACAGTGGACAAGCTGCAGAACGGATCCTATACGGGCCTCTCGTTCATGCCCGCGGGCAGCAATTCCGGCGCAGTGCTCAACATGCAGTCCGCCTACGAGGCCCTGCAGAAGGGAATGCCCATGGCGGCGGTCCTGGAAGGGATGAGGGCCGAGGTCAGGAAGGCCCTCGATGGGAGGCCGGTGATGGACGCCGGCACCTTCCTCGACTATGAACAGATGAAGAAGACCCTGGTCATGCAGGCCGTGCCGACGGACAAGAACCGGGAGATGCTCGCGGGGGTGCCGCACAGGGAAATGGAAGACATTTCCATCGTCTACCGCTTCCAGATCAGACGGAGCGGGAACTCTGAGGCGACCGCGCTTGTCACCAACGCAATCCTCGCCGGCTACGGGATCTCCGCGGACCAGCTGATCAAAGATGCCGAGCAGAACGCCCCGCTCAGGAAGCCGCTCTCCATCCGGTCGATGGGGGAGGTGCTGGAGGAGATGAGCGGCGGGCTCTTCTCAAAGGAAGAGATGGATGCGCCGCCCCTCCTGGTCGCGACAGTGGCCGGCGGGGTGAACGGGGCCGGCATCCTGGGCTACCCGGACTTCTTCCGGGAGGCAACGGAGAAGGCGGGAGGGAGCTTTTTCATCCTTCCCTCTTCCATCCACGAGGTTCTGCTGGTCCCGGAGGATGCTTCCATGAAGGCTCAGGAGCTCAACGCGATGATCTCAGATATCAACAGCCAGGAGGTGTCTCCCGAGGAACAGCTCTCCGATCAGGCCTACCACTATGACGCGGAGGCCGGGATCTTTGAGAAGGCCGTCGACTATGAGGAACGCATGATGGATGCGCAGGCGGAGATGCTCGCGGACGCGATGCCGGAGTTCCCGATGGAAAGTGCTGCAGAGGCGGGAGCCTCGGATAAGATGACTGTCCTCATGGTGGATCCCAATTGTTACCCTGTGAAGGCAGAGATCGGGACGGACCTGAAGAGCCTGCAGGCAGCGGTCGGCGGGAACATTGAGGTCATTTACCCCTATGAGGATACGGTCGGCCTCATCATGAACGAGGAGGGCAAGATCAATGGGTATCCCCTGAACCGGGCGCTTCGCGGGGAGGACGGCGAGATCCATGACGTGATCGCCGGGCCTTTCATGGTGGTCGGCCTCACGGACGAGAACTTCTGCTCTCTGACGCCGGAGCAGATGCAAAGGTATGAGGGGCTCTTCCATCAGCCGGAATTTTTCGTGAAGATGGGGCGCGGGCTCATGGCCCTTCCGCTCCCGGATGACAAGGTCCACAAGCTGGATACGCCCGAGAAGGCTTCCCGCGGACCGGAGATGGCTTTGGGAGATGCGGGTAAGAACGTGAGAAAAGCGGAGCATGGCGGCAGGTGACCCGCCGAGCTGACTCTGGAGAGCGGGCATGTTATTCATGCCTTCTCCCCGGGGCGGAGAAAGTTGGCTTATGAGAGAGCAAGCCTGCAATGATGATCTGAGAGGAGGTGGCGCCCTTGCAGGAAGAAATCGAGAACAGGACGGTGAACTTCGCCATCTCAACGACAAAGCTCACCGCACGTACCGTGATCGCCGGGATCCGGAAACTGCTGGCAGCGCGTGCCAGCCATAAGGCAAAGGTGGAGGTCAGGAGAGAAAGGGAGAAGGACCGGAAGGCTCGGGAAAAGGCGGCCATGAAGGAAAAAAAGCCGACCGGAAAGCAGACGGTCCAGCAGCTGATCGGGCAGAACGCCGGAGTCACCAGCATCGATATTGCGAGGACCGACCTCAAGGGATTCGAGAAATATGCCCGGACATTTGGTGTGGACTACGCCATCACCAAAGATAATTCCGGACAGGTCCCCAAATACCTCTGTTTCTTCAAGGCCAGGGATACAGATGCCATGACGGCAGCTTTCAACGCATACACGGCGGAGGTGCTCAGGAAGGAGAAGGCGCCGAGCGTGCTGAAGGCTCTGAAAAAGCTGAGGGCTTACACCTGCGCGGTCCCCGGCAGGCAGAAGGAGCGGAAGAAGGAGAGGGAGCAGAC
>CACXEL010000207.1 GCA_902766655.1 uncultured Lachnospiraceae bacterium
GAAATAACGCAAGCGCCTCTAGCTCAGCTGGTAGAGCACCTGACTCTTAATCAGGGTGTCCAGGGTTCGAGTCCCTGGAGGCGCACTTGAGAAGCACCTCATGCGAGGTGCTTTTTTGTTGCCCTCCGGCCGGTGCGAAGGGGCTCCCGTTCCTGCCCTGGCGGACAGATTTCTCCTCTCTGAGGGCGTCCGAGGACGGCCGGTATTAGACATTCGGGCTACGCCCGAATGTCCTACGTGGGGTCGTGGGGCCGGCGGAACCAGACCGCCGGCCCCCGTCCCCCACCTGTACCGCTGCCAGTCCGAGCGAGCGGGAGCGTCCCGAAGAGAGGAGATATCTGGCCGACAGGGCAGGAACGGGAGCCCCTTCCCCGGCCCCAGAAGGACCTTTCCGCAAACGTTAAGGTTATGTTAAGATAAAGCCAGTTCCGGAAAAAGGTTGGCATTGTATCCTCATAGCAACAAAGGAAATGAACACAGTTTTCATTTAACATACGGAGGTAAAAGCTATGTGGACAAGAAAAGAATTAAAGACAAAAGGCAAAACGGCCCTGCGTTTCAACTACTGGAGAAGCGTCCTCGTGAGCCTCATCATGCTGGTGGTGCTCGGCGGCAGCCAAGGGCTGATCGGGATCCGGTACAGGCCCTCCTTCAATTATGGGGGAGCCCAGGCGGCCGCAGAGTCTTCCGCAGCTTCATCGATGGACCTGGAAGACTTTATCAACAATCAGCTGACCCAGGAGGCGGGCATTGATGACTTCGATCCGGCCATCTTCGACGAAATGAACGAAATCCTCTCCCCGGCGGTCCTGGCCGGCGCCGCCATCGTTATCTTCATCATCATCCTCCTGGCCTCGGGCATCGCGATCGTGCTTGGCGCCTTCATCGGAAACCCGATCCTGGTGGGCTGTTCGCGGTTCTTCGTGACCAGTCTGAACCAGCCGGCCCGGGTGGGCGAGGTCGGTTACGCCTTTGACCACAATTTCCTGAACGTTGTGAAGACCATGTTTCTCCGGGATCTCTACACCTTCCTCTGGGGCCTGCTCCTCATCATCCCGGGTATCGTCAAGTCCTATGAATACCGCATGATTCCCTACATCCTGGCAGAGAATCCGGAAATCTCCACAAAGGAGGCCTTTGCCAAAAGCAAGGCCATGATGGCAGGCCAGAAGTGGAAGGCCTTCGTCCTGGACCTCTCCTTCATCGGCTGGGAGCTCCTCTCCCTGTTCACGGCGGGCCTGCTCCACGTCTTCTACGTCGGCCCCTACAGGGACCTCACGAACGCAGCCCTCTACGAAGCCCTGGAATACGGCGAACCGAAAGGAGAACTGACCGCATGGACCGAATCCTGATTGCCGACGACGAAGCGGAGATCCGCTCCCTCCTCCGGCTCTATCTGGAAAATGAAGGCTACGCCGTCGCCGAGGCGGCGGACGGCAACGAAGCGTTAAAGCAGCTGGCAGGCGGAGACATCAGTCTCTGCCTGCTGGACATCATGATGCCCGGAATCGACGGCTACCATGTGCTGAAGGCCATGCGGCAAAAGAGCAATATCCCGGTCATCATCATTTCCGCCAAGGACACGGATCCCGAGAAGATCCTGGGACTGGATCTGGGCGCTGACGACTACATGGTCAAGCCCTTCAGCCCCCTGGAGGCGGTGGCCCGGGTCCGCTCGAACCTGCGGCGCTACCACGCCCTGAAAGGGGACGCGGGAAATGAGACCACCTCCCGCCTCACCCTCCGCGACCTCACGCTGGACCGCGATGCCTGCATCTTATATAAAGGCGGCGAGCCCATCGAGCTGACCTCCATCGAGCTCAAAATGCTGGAGCTCTTCATGGAGCACCCGGGCCGGGTCTTCACCAAGCAGAAGATCTACGAGTACGCCTGGGGCGACAGCTACGTCGTGGCGGACAACAATATCATGGTGGCCATCAGCAAGCTGCGGGCCAAGCTGTCAGAGGATCCGGGCGAGTACATCCGGACGATTCGCGGGCTGGGGTACCGGATGGAGAAGTGAGGGAAAGGGGACGGTCCTTTTTCCCAGTCCTGGGAAAAAGGACCGTCCCCTTTCCCTCCCCTGCTTCTCCCCTGAAAGGAGGCTTTTCATGGAGCGTCTGCGTTCATTTCTCATAACGAGGCTGGTCCTGGTCCTTATGGCGGTGGCGGTCTGCGAGCTCATGCTGGCGGGCCTCATCGGCCTGACGCTGCTTCCTTTTATCCGGTTCCTCTCCGGTATGGCGGCGGACAACGCGGGGCTCATGCTGCAGGACCTGCCGCGGCTCATCTGGGGCATCATTTCAGGGAACAGCGGGCTCGTGATGAGCACGCTCAGCAGTTCTTTCGTTGTCCTCATTTCCCTGGCGATTCTGCTGCTCCTGCTCGCGCCGGTGGTGGCCGGCATTTTCCTTTATGCCCATGCGGTGACCGGGCAGGTGGCGCGCCTGGAGCGGGAGCGGGAGGCCGAGCGCCGGTCCTACGAGGAGAAGCGCAACCTCATGCTCTCCAATTTCGCCCACGACCTCAGGACGCCCATCATGACCATCAGCGGCTACGCGGACGCGCTGTCGGACGGCATGGTCACGGACCCTGCCCAGAAAAATGAATACCTCACCGCGATTTCCGCCAAGTCCAGGCGTATGGCCGAGCTGATCGACCTCCTCTTCGAGTACGTCCGCCTGGGCAGCGCGGGCTTCTCCCTTCACCGGGAACGCCTGGACCTGCACGCCTTCCTGGCCGAGATCGCCGCGGGGTGCTACGCGGACATCGAGGACGCGGGCATGACGCTGGACGCGGGCATTCCCGAGGAGCCTTATGAGATCAGCGCCGACGCCGCCCACTTAAAGCGTGTCTTCGAGAACCTGCTGATCAATGCCGTCCGCCACAATCCGCCAGGCACGAGCATCCGGATCCAGGTCCGGAAGCTGGCGGGCGTGGAGCTGGTGGCTGTCGCGGACTCCGGCACTTCCATCACCAAGACCGAACAGGAACTCTTCGAACCCTTCGTCAAGGGCGATGACTCCCGCAACGGCAGCCGCGGCAGCGGCCTGGGCCTCTCCGTGGTCAGGCAGATCGTCGACATGCACGGCTTCGAGATCCACCTCCAGCAGCCTTTCGGCTCCTTCACCAAGGCTTTCGTCGTCAAGATTCCCGCCGCCTCCGACCTGGACTGAACCTCGGGGGCTGGCGCGGGGGGCGGCGGTTCCTCTGCCGGGCTTATGGGCAAGGGGCCGGCCGGTGCGCGCCAGGGCAGGCATAACAGAGACAACAAAATA
>CACXEL010000208.1 GCA_902766655.1 uncultured Lachnospiraceae bacterium
CTCCGACACCGCCTTGAAAAAGGCTGTCCGCTCCGCGCAGACCGTCGGACCGAAGGCCGCGTTCTCGACATTGCAGCCGGTGTAGATTTTCCCCCCGGCTGTCTCCAAAGCCGCCCCCACGTGGTGGCGGGAATAGGGCGCGTAGGAAAATGCAAGCATTTCCAGGGCCTTGCGCGTCAGTTCCTCCAGCATCCTCACTTCTTCCATCTTCTTCGCCTCCCTGCGCTTCTCAGGCCATACACAGGCCTCCCTGCCCCGGCCCGTATAGACGAACACCGGCGCCTGTCCGCACCAGCCGCCTGTGCAGCTGTCGCAGGCAGATCACGCCGGCGATCCGTCATGACTGCATCTTTACAGAACGGCTGCTTCCTTACACCTCCATGGCCTTGACGATCTTCACGATCCGGCTGGTGCCCAGCCTGTCGGCGCCAAGGGCCAGGAACTTCTCAGCGTCCTCGATGGAGCTGATGCCGCCGGCCGCCTTGATCTTGAGGTCAGGCCCGACGTTGGCCGCAAAGAGGGCGATGTCGTCGAAGGTGGCGCCGCCGGTGGAGAAGCCGGTGGATGTCTTGATGTAATCGGCGCCGGACTCTGTCACGATACCACAGAGCCGGACCTTCTCCTCGTCCGTCAGCAGGCAGGTCTCGATGATGACCTTGAGGATCCTGCCCTCCGTGGCGGCGCGGATGGCCTTGATTTCCCCGAGGACCTGATCCCAGAGGCCGTCCTTGACCCAGCCGATGTTGATGACCATGTCGATCTCGGCCGCTCCGTTCGCCACGGCGTCCTTCGCCTCAAAGACCTTGGCGGCCGTGGTGTCGTAGCCGTTCGGGAAGCCGATGACCGTGCAGACGGCCACGCGGCCGGCCGCGTAATCCGCTGCCTGCTTCACATAGGAGGCGGGAATGCAGACCGATGCTGTCCCATAGCGGATCCCGTCATCGCAGCAGGCTTTGATGGCGTCCCAGGTGGCTGTCTGCGCCAGAACGGTGTGGTCGACATGCTTTAAGATTTCCTTCAATTCCATTTTCTTTTCTCCTTGTTATCCGGCGCAGTCCGGCCGGTCCGTTCCCCCCGGAACACCCGGTGGCGGATACCGGTCTGCGCAGCTGATTTCTCTGTGATTTCCCGGGCGTCCGCAGCATGCGGACACGCATTCGTCAATCTGCCATCTCGAGGGCAAGCTCCATCATCTTGCGGAAGCCTGTCTGGCGGTCGGCCGAGCTCAGGGCCCTGCCGGAGTAAATTTCGTCGGAAATGGTAAAAATACCCAGAGCCTTTTTGCCGGCCTTGGCCGCGTTCATGTAGAGAGCGGCGGCCTCCATCTCAAGGCAGAGAACGCCCATCTCCGCCCACCTCTTCCAGGCTTCGGGGTCGGCATCGTAGAAGGCATCCTCGGAGAGGCAGTTGCCGACCACGACCTTGAGGCCCAGCCGTTCGGCGGTCCTGTAAGCGCTGTTGAGCAGGCTCCAGTCCGCAATGGGGGCGAAGTTACCCTGCAGGCGGTACATCTCCTGCCAGGAGGAGGTGGTGCAGGCGCCCTGGGCGAGGACGATATCGTGGACGCGGCAGTTCTCGGAAATGGAGCCCGCGGACCCGATCCTCACGATGTTGTCCACATCATAGAAATTGAAGAGCTCGTAGGAATAGATGCCGATGGAGGGCATGCCCATGCCGCTGCCCATGACCGAGATCGGCTTGCCCTTGTAGGTGCCGGTGAAGCCCAGCATGTTGCGGACGCTGTTGACCTGCTTTACATTTTCCAAGTAATTGTCAGCGACGTATTTGGCCCGCAGGGGGTCTCCCGGCAGAAGGACAGTTTTGGCGAAATCGCCGGGCTTTGCTTCAATGTGGGGGGTAGGTGTGTTGCTGATCGTATTCATTTCATATTCTCCTTCTCATCCTGATCCATCAGTATGCGGATGGCTTCAATACCTGTTCGGATAGCCGCGTCGACGTCGTGCACCACGGGGTTCTCGAGACCCGCTTTGGCCCTCTCCTGATTGGCCATGACCAGGAAGCAGGAGCCGCACCGGACCCCCAGATAGGCGGCCACTGTGAAGAGGGCCGCGCTCTCCATCTCGCTGGCCAGGCACCCCAGCCTCTTCCAGGCTTCCCATTTCTGCGTGAGCTCGTAGGAGACCGGCATGAGCTCCGGCTGATGCTGGCCGTAGAAAGAATCCTTGCACTGGACGACCCCCACGTGGCTGGCAAAGCCCAGGCTGGCGGCCGCGTCGTGCAGGGCGTTCGTCACCCTGAAATCCGCCACCGCAGGGAACTCGATCGGGGCGTACTCTCTGGACGTCCCCTCCATGCGGATGGCACCGGAAGCGATGACGATATCGCCGCTCTTGACCGGCAGCTGCATACCGCCGCAGGTGCCGACCCGGACAAAGGTCCTGGCGCCGCAGTTGACCAGCTCGGTCATGGCGATGGCGGCACTGGGTCCGCCGATACCGGTGGATGTGACGGAAATCTTCTTCCCGCCCAGGGTGCCGGTGATGGTGACGTACTCGCGGTTGTCCGCGATCAGGACCGGGTCGTCGAAATACCTGGCGATCTTGGCGCACCGCTTGGGATCGCCGGGCAGAAGCACATACTCGCCGACCTCACCGGGCGCCACCTGAATGTGATACTGCCTCTCCTTGTTCTCCGAATAATTGATCATCCTAATCCTCCTTCCGGACCGGATGAGGCTCGCCACCGGGCCTCTCCGCATAGCCTTCCGGCTCAACAAGCTCCTCCTCATGGAGCCCTTCCTGCTCATCTGTCAGAGAAATCTCTCCGGAGGCGCCTGCCTCCGGCATTTCAGGCGTCATGTCAGTCCTGCCACCCGGCTCCTTCTCCGTCTCCTCATCCGGGTCGATCAGCCTGCCGAAGGTCACCGGGAAAATGGCCGCCCGGATCGCCCCGTTCAGGACCTCCGCGCCGCCTTCCCCGGCCACCCTGCCCACCAGGGGCAGCTTCTGCAGAGAAGGGCCGCCTCCGCTCGCGACGGCGAGCCCCTTGCGGATGATGACGTTGCCGGGCTTCTCGTTTGCCCTGAGCTCCAGCGACTCGTCGCTGAAGTTCGGCCCCGCCGCGCCGCCCCCGCGGAAATAGAACTTCATTTTCCGGCCGCAGGCCTCCTCGATGAAGTCCACCTCCAGCGTCAGGGCGATCCGGTCCTTCTCGTCGGTATTGACCACGCCCGAGACAGCCGTGAGATAAGGGTCTCCACGGAAGAAGAGCGTCGTCTTCGCCGCTCTCCCGAAGCCGACAGGCAGGACGTAATCCTCCTGCCCCTCATGGAGCGTCACAAAGAGCCTGCTCCCCTTTCCTGAAAATGAGACCCGCGAGATGCCGTCCGTAAAATTATTGTGGAAGACCTGCATGATGAGGGGCATGAGGCCGATACTCTTGTCCTCCAGCTCGTAGGTCCTGCCGCTGATGAGGCGCACCAGCGCTTCCGGCGATACGCCCGGACGCACGATCTCCCGACGTCCCCAGCCTCCCCTGCGGATGGAGGTCGTGTAGGTGCCGCGTCCCTCCAGCCTGGCGATGCTGTTTTCGAGGCGTCTGAATGCTTCCGGGTCCTCCTCATATCCTGCGGAGGGCCACCAGTCGGCGCCCCAGAACCGGCGCATGATGTTGGTCATCCTGCCGTTCTGGGTCAGCTCCGCGTTGCCTGCATTTACCACCAGGACCATCTCCGTGTCCGGGCAGACGACCACGTCCTGGCCCAGCATGCCGTTGAAGACGAAGCTGCCCGGCCGCTCATCCATCCAGATCTGGTAGCCGTAGCCGAACCGGCCGTTGTCCACCTGGACCTTTGTCGACTCCTCCACCCAGGACGCCGGAATGATCTTCTGTCCCTTCCAGACTCCCTTGTCCAGGTAGAGCTGTCCCAGCTTGGCCGCATCCTCCGGGCGCAGGAACATGCCCCAGCCGCCCTTGGTGATGCCCTGCGGGCAGGACTCCCAGTAGACCTCTGTGATCCCAAGGGGCTCAAAGAGCCTGGGCTTCAGATAGTCCATCATGGTCCCGCCGGTCCGGTCCGTGACGATGGCCGAGAGCATGTAGGAATTCATGCTGTTGTAATCCCACCTCTTCCCGGGCTCCTCCTTGAGAGACGCAGTCATGAAGCCTGCACGCCAGTCGTTGCCGGATACGGCGCCCGACTCCGAAAAGGCCACTGCACTGGTCATGCGGAGCAGGTCCCGGATGGTCACGGCATGCTGCCGCCGGAAGAGTCCCATGAGGGAGCTGTAGCTGGGAAAAATATCGATCAGCTTCTCATCGAGACTCAGCTTCCCTTCCTCGATGAGCAGACCGATCGCCATGCCCGTGACCGACTTGCAGAGGGAGTAGGAAATGTGCCAGAGCCCCCGCTCGTAAGGCGCGTAGCTGCACTCGCCGATGACCTTCCCGTGCCGCAGGACCATGGCATGGTGGGGGCAGATCTGCGGGTCTGCCTTCAGGGCCTCGAAGTATTCCCGGACATAGTCCGAAGAGATTCCCTCGGACTCCGGAGTCGCCCTGGGAAAGGCCTGCTCGATGGGACCTCCCTGAAAGACCGGCTTCTCTGCCTTGAAATCCACCCGGCTGATCTCCCCTGTCCGCCGTCCCAGGATTTTGAAAAGCAGCTCGTAAAAGGCAAAATCTATTCTGGGCATTTGCCGCCTCCGCAAAAGATGACTGAAAACTGTTTAGGAAAATGCTTTGCGGGAACACAAAAGCCCCCGATATGCTTCTATTGTAGCACATCGGGGGCCAATAGGAAAGTGACATGTCCCGGACTATGTTACGGCCGCGGCAATTAATATGCCTGAGCCGGTGCGGACGCTCCCGCGATCACCCGGCGTCCGCCAGCAGCTGATTGATCTCCGCCTGGAGCGCAGCCAGCTGACCTGCCGCGTTTCCCTGCTCAGCTACAGTCCACTCCGCCTTGATGACACCGGTGCGGACCTTCTCCCATCCCGTGAGGTGGTCCGGACTGCAACGGCAGGAGGAGAGCAGAGAGATCCAGCTGTCCACGCCGAAATCCGTCTCGGCCATCCTGGCGGCAGAGGTGAAGGTGGCGGGCAGAAATCCCTCCGTCTTCACGTAATCCGCGTAGACCTCGTCGTCATAGAAGGCGGTCAGGAACCGGGAGATGGCTTCATTTCTCGCCTGCCCGTCTGGCTCCTTCCTGTCCTTGAAGATCACAAGGCAGTCGCATGCGGCAGGAGCCCGGGAGGTATCCCCCTCGGCAGCCGGTACCGCGGCAAGGCCGCAGCGGATCCCGGAGCCCTGCGCGGCCACATAGGCAGGCAGAGACGGCGGTGCGAGCATCATGGCTACCTCGCCCCGGGCAAACGCTGCCTGCAGGGCGGTCCGCTTCTGCTTGGCGGGGTTTTCGTTGGTGTAGCCGGCTCTGACCAGCTCGCCGAGAAAATCCAGTGCCCTGGCGTTGGCGGGCGTATTCAGGGCAAAATTCCCCTCCGCGTCCAGAAAGCCGCCGGTGCTCCCGGTGAAGGCCGAGAAGGTGACATCCCCCTCATAGCCGGTAAAGTCCAGTCCCAGAGGACGGACATCCTCCCCGCAGGTCTCCCGGATCAGCCTGCAGGCTTCCCGGAGCTCCTCAAAGGTGGCGGGCGGCGTGTCGATCCCGGCCTTTTCAAAGATATCCCGGTTGTAATAGAAGCCCCTCACTGAGACAGCCAGGGGAATGCCCCAGCTCTGCCCCACCAGGCAGCCGGCCTCCCAGAGGCCCTCAAAGAACTTGACCTCCAGCTCCGCCCCGCTGTAGCGGCCGGTGGACATGAGCTGTCCCTCCAGAGCGTAACGGGCGTAATTGTGGATCCCAACGATATCGGGCGCCATGCCTGATCCGACGGTCCGGGCCAGGTCGGCTTCGATCTTGTCGGTGGGCGCTGTGGACAGGACCAGGTCCAGGTCCTCATTTTCAGCTTCAAAAGTCTCCTCGAAGGATGCCCACCAGGCAGCGGAGTTCCCTGAGTAGGCAGGCATGACGATCCGCAGGCTGCGCCTCGTGTCCTCGGCATCAATGTCCACGTGCTCCGGCAACAGAGCTTCCGCCTCCGGGATCCGGTCCTCGGCCTCCACTTCGGCCTCCGTCTCCGCTGGCGGCTCTTCCACGGGAGCGCCGCAGGCAGCCAGAGCCGCTGTCAATGCCAGGCAGAGAGCCATGGCAGTTATTTTTCTCATACTTATCTCCCATGCCGCGGTCTATGCGGCCTGCATTCATTCAGAGCACTCCCTGATTTCAAGGAAGGTGGCCCTGAAATCTCCTCTCTTTCTGGCCAGTGCAAGGCCGGCATACATGAGCCCCGCGCCGGAAAATGCACCCAGGCTCCTGCCGTCCGCCGTCACCTCATAACGGCTGTTCTCCTTCAGTCCTTCGAACCGCAGGACCCTGCTCCGCATGTTGGGCCGGCCCAGGACCTCGAAGAGGAAGGCCACGGCCCGTGAGCCGTCCTTGGCGGCCACCTCCACCAGGTCATAGTCTCCGTTCTCACGCCAGGAGGCCAGCCGGTAATAGTCTCCCTCCCTGATCAGTCCGGCCACAGCCTTGTGGCGGGCGATCTGGCCGGGTATCTGCGCCAGCTCATCGGCGGTCAGCGTGGTGATGTCCAGCTCATAGCCGAAGGTCCCCAGCATGGCCATGACGGCACGGTCCGCGAAAGCAGTCGTTCTTCCCGTCACGTCGTTCCTGTTCTTGCTGACGTGGGCACCCATGGTGGAGAGGGGATACAGGAGGGCTGTTCCCTCGATGATGGCCAGCCGCTCCACGGGGTCCATGTCATCGGAGGTCCAGATCTGGGGGCTGAAGTAAAGCATACCCGGGTCAAATCGGGCGCCGCCGCCCGAGCAGTTCTCGAGCAGAAGGTCCGGAAAGCTGCTGACGAGGTGGTCCTGCAGCGCGTAGAGGCCCAGGACATAACGGTGGGCAAGCTCCTTCTGGCGGTCCGCCGGAAGATAAGGGCTGCCGTAGTCCGTCAGGGCCCGGTTCATGTCCCACTTGATATACTCGATATTGGCCGAGGACAGAATACCGTCCAGGGTCTCCCTGAGAAATGCGACCACAGCCGGATTGGCCAGGTCCAGCACCAGCTGGTGCCTGCCCTGGGCAGGCTCGTTGTGGACCCGCTGCAGGGCCCAGTCCGGATGGGCCCGGAAAAGGTCGGAATCCGGGGATACCATCTCCGGTTCTATCCAGAGGCCAAGCCTGAGGCCCCTTCGGTTGACCTCCCCGGCAAAATGTCCCAATCCGCCGGCTATCTTTTGGGTGTTGACCTGCCAGTCGCCAAGACTGGAGGTGTCTGCATTTCTCCTGCCGAACCAGCCGTCGTCCATGACCAGCATCTCGATGCCGGCTGCGGCGGCCGCATCCGCGATGGAGAGGAGCTTGTCGGAATCAAAATCGAAATAGGTGGCTTCCCAGTTGTTGATCAGCACCGGCCTGTCCTTGTGAAGGTAGGGGCTTCGGATCAGGTGGCACCGGTAGAAATCGTGGAGGGTGCGGGACATTTTTCCGAGGCCCTCGGCGGAATAGGTCAGGACAGCCTCAGGCGTCGTGAAAGCTTCACCCGGATCCAGGCGCCACTCATAATTCTCCGGATGAATGCCGATGGTGGCCGCCGCCATGCCCTGGTCGTCGATCTGGACCTTGCCAAGGAAGCAGCCGGAATAGACGAGGTGCATGCAGTAGACCTCGCCGCTCTTCTGTGTTGTCCCGGCCGTCATGAGGCAGAGGAATGGCTGGCTCTGATGGCCGGACTCGCCGCGCAGCGACTCGTTCACGTAGCCGCCGTAAGTCAGCTTCTGGGGCATGATCCTGCGTTCCCTGGCCCAGGAGCCGCCCAAAGTCAGAACTTCGAAGTCCCGATCCTCCAGCATGAGGGAGGCGGAAAGGGCGCGGGTAAGGGTGACGGGGGCTGTGCCTTCATTTTTCACGGTCATGGAACGGGTGATTACGTCCGTGTCGGAGAAAACTGTATAGGAAAGGACTGCCCGCAGGGAGAGGCCCGGGTCGACCAGGTCGATCTCCAGGGTCTGGCAGCTGCCGCCGAAGCTGGCGGGCAGGCCCGGCAGGGCTTTTTTGCCCTCAAAGACCCGGCAGCCGTCGTAAATCATCTCCAGGCCGTTCTGGCCGGCCTCCGTCCGCACGTCCAGGGCTGCCTCATGGAAGTTCCCGCCGCCCCAGGTGGGCAGCTCAAAGGGATAGCTGTTCATGAAGGTCAGCTTCTGGCCAGGATTCTCCAGGGGCGTCGGCTGTGTGTCGTGGGGCTTCAGCAGCCTTCCCAGCTCAGCAAGGTCGCCGGGCAGCTCTGTCCCGAGGCGTCTGCCGTAGTAGAGAAGTCCCAGATATCTGCCATCGGCAAGCCCCAGGCAATAGCTGGTCGAAGGAGTGTCGAGTCTCGCAATTTTGGTCTCTTCATCGATCCGGATCATCGGTCCTTCCTTTCAAAGGTCACCTTGTTAACTGATTTGCCGCCTTTAGTATACAGACAGGACTTCTACATGGCAAGGGTCAATGTGCGGAATGAAAAACAGCCTTTGCTTCGTTCCCATTCCACATTCACATCGGATATGGTGCCTTCCGCCCCTGTCAGACCCGGCTGCGCCTGCCGCATCTCATAGCCTCCGGCTGTTCAGTGCATAGACCTGCTGGATAAAAATAACCCGGAAGCGTTCTGCTTCCGGGTCTTATCGTAGCGAGAGGGGGATTTGAAC
>CACXEL010000209.1 GCA_902766655.1 uncultured Lachnospiraceae bacterium
AAGTCTATGTTACAATGGACCCGTTGCATGAGAAAATCTCAATTGCGAAAGAGCAGTATTAACAGTTAATTGAGGTGGGATATGAGCGAAAGCATGATTATCAGCGACAGGATTTTTCAGATACTGAAGACCAAGGGAATGTCCCAGAAAACATTTTCACAAAAGACGGGAATCCCCCAGAGCACCATCAGTGACTGGAAGCACAAACGGGTCAATCCGGGTGCTGACAAGATCATGATCATTTGCGACACCCTTGGGGTCACGCCCCAGGAGCTCCTGACAGGTGCCGGAAATGACAACAAATTCTCGGTCGACTACGTTGTCCTCCGCGCGGATTCCGAGGAATACGCCATGGTCAGGATGATCCGCGGACTCTCCGAGAGGAGCCGTGAGCGGCTGAAAGGATATGTGGAAGCGCTCCAGAGCGAGTGAGGAGCGGTGAGGGATTCATTTTCAGGGCATATATGCAGATAACGGACTTCTTTCGGGATATGAATGGTTAGCCTTGGCTCCGATTCTGATTGCGGATATAATGAAAGGGATCACAAGGAGCACCGGCCCCCGGCCGGTCCCGATCGTTGGCAGACCCAACCTGCAGGTCAGTGGCACGCAGCCTCAAAGCCGGGCCGCACTTAAGGGAAGCAGTGCTGAAGTCTGCCGGGATGACCGGCGACGAAAACAAAACAGACTTTCTGCGTTTCTTTGGAATGCCCTTCGGGGCGCGATCCTGAAAGGCCATGGCAGATGAGCGGGCCATGGAGAACGGAGGAAGACGATGATAAGTCTCGAAAAGTCTGAGGCCGGCCGGTCCTACCGCGTGACGTGGATGCTGGGCGAGTATGCCGACTACCTTAAAAAGACCTGGAATCTCTCTGAAAATGACGTCATGCGGGTCCTGAGCAACAACGGCAGCGCCATGATCGTCACCTTCAAGGACAGGAAGCTGGCGATGAGCGCGGATGTGGCGCGGAGCGTAAAGCTGGAGGCCATCACCGCATGAACTGCACCGGGCAGGATAAGCCCGGAGAAAAAGAAGACGGGCTCTCCTCTGAGGAGATGCGCGCCGGATAAAATGACCACAGGCACCCTGAACTCAGGCAGGTGAGAGTCCGGGGTGTTTTCTTTTGCGGGAAGACCGGGTACGGCTCCCTGGCCAGCTTGAGGTTTATATTAATGAAGAAAAAAGAAATGACGAGCTCCCTCCTTCTGGTGCTGACGGCAGCCATCTGGGGCTGCGCTTTCGTGGCCCAGGACGTGGGGGCAGCCTATGTGGAGCCGCTCACCTTCCTGGCAAGCCGGAGCTGGATCGCATTTTTCATGATGCTGGTCCTCTTCGCGGTCATGGAAAGGCGGAGGCTTGCGAGAGGGGAAATGAGTGCCCTCCCCCCGACCCGGGCAGCCCGCCGGCACGTCCTCCTGGGCGGCTTTGTCTGCGGCTTTTTCCTGTTTGCGGCCTCTTACGCCCAGCAGGCAGGAATGGGGGATACGACGCCCGCCAAGGCGGGATTCATCACGGCCATGTACGTGGTCATCGTGCCGGTCCTGGCCGTCCTCTTCCGTCAGAGGGTCAGGCCGCTGATCTGGCTGTGCGTGGCCATGGGCGTGGCAGGTCTCTACCTGCTCAGCATCAAGGAGAACTTCACGATCGGAATCGGGGACGGGCTGGTCATGCTCTGCGCCCTGCTTTTCTCCTTCCAGATCATGGCTGTCAACTATTTTGCCCCCTCCGTGGACGGCGTGCTCCTCTCCATGCTGGAGTTCCTGACCGAGTCGGTCCTGGCGACCGCAGGCATGCTGTTCCTGGAGCACCCTACGGCTGCGGGCCTGGCTGCGGCAGGGATTCCCATCTTTTACGCAGGCTTTTTCTCGAGCGGCATCGGCTATACCCTTCAGATCGTGGCCCAGCAGGGCCTGCAGCCTGCGCTGGCCTCTCTCATCATGAGCCTCGAGAGCGTCTTCTCCGCCCTGGCCGGCTGGATCATCCTCGGCCAGACCCTGACAGGGCGCGAGCTGGGCGGCTGTGCCCTGCTCTTTGCCGCGATCCTGCTTTCCCAGCTGCCCGGGCGGGAAGCAGCCGGAGACTGAGAGAAAGACTCTTATTGAGACGGAGGGACGGTCCTTTTTTCTCATTTTTCGAAAAAATTCCGAAAAATGAGAAAAAAGGACCGTCCCTCCGTCTCAATAAGGGTCTTCCCCCAATCTAAAAACCCTCACACCGCATACCGCTGAACAATATCCAGCACCATATCGTAGTAAGCCGCATAATCCAGCTCGAGCTGCTTGAAGCCCGCCGCCAGCGCATCCTCCGCACTGGTGAAGCCGTATCCGGCGAGATTCTTCAGCACGGCGCTCTTATACTCCTCGGAATCGGCGGTGATCCCTTCCGCCGCGCAGATGGCCATGTTGGTGAGGAGGGTCCTGGCCCGGGACCGGATGAAATCCTCCCGCGGATACCCCAGGGCCTTGTAATACTCCTCCTCGCTCACACCGGACTCGGCTGCG
Organism: uncultured Lachnospiraceae bacterium; assembly: GCA_902766655.1. Classification (GTDB taxonomy): domain Bacteria; phylum Bacillota; class Clostridia; order Lachnospirales; family Lachnospiraceae; genus Chordicoccus. The sequence goes on from CACXEL010000209.1 coordinate 2,503, forward strand.
CTCGCGTCGAAGTACTCCTCCACCTCCCGATAGACGTCGGCGGGGTAGGAGAGAACGTCAGAACCGTTAATGACCCCGTTGACGAAATCGAAGGGGGAGAGGGGCGTGATGGAGTTGACGGTGACCTCGAAGGTCCCCTCCTTGCCGGCCAGGTGCTGGGGGTAGGTGGTCGGGAAAGTGACGGTGACCGTTACCTGGTCCCCCTTTCTGGTCCCGATCAGCTGGTCTTCGAAACCCTCGATGAAGTCGCCGGACCCGATGGTCAGGTCGTAGCCTTTTGCGGAGCCGCCGTCAAAGGCCTCCCCGTCCACATAGCCGGTAAAGTCGATGTTGACGCTGTTGCCAGCCTCGACGGCTGTATCCGCAGGAGCCTCCGTGACGAACCCCTTATAGTCCGCCAGGGAAATGAAATCCGCCGCCTTGTCCGCCGCGAAGGAAGCCTCCGAAATCTCTGCACTGTCGATGACTACCCCGTCCACGATCACAGGCGTGGGGGTAGGGGCCTCGCCGCCGCCCTCGGTCTTGCCCTGGGCGGAGCCGCAGCCGCCGAGGAGGAGCAGGGCGGTGAGGAGGAGAGGAAGTGTTCTTTTCAGCATGGTACTCATTTTCCTTTCAAAAACAGAAATCAGTCACTATGATAAAGCACTTTTCCCGATTGCGCAAGGCGGTGTCCGGGAGTCTAATCTTTACAATTGTTTTTGTATGGGGTATGATAGGCTGAACAGAGTCCGGGAAAATGAACGCCCTGCACAGACGGGGCCCGGAGCATCTGAACTCAGTTTTTTTTATGGAGGTAATTTATGAACTGGGATGGGTATACTTTAAAGACTATGGCCAAGAATGCCCTGCGGGGTTCTTACTGGAAGGCGGTCCTGGTCAGCATTCTGCTCGGACTCGGTACCGGCTACGTCTCGGGCAACAGCGCCCGGAGCGGGTATGATATGGGCTCGAACTACGCCTACGGCTACACGCCGAACCAGATCGCGGTGGCCGGCGGGGCGATCACGATCACCGTGGTGGCCGGCGCCTGCATCGGCCTTGCGCTGAAGATCTTCCTCTTCAATCCCCTTGAGGTGGGAGGCCGCAAGTTCATGATCGAGGATCTCTATCACCAGACGGATCTCAGCGAAGTGGGGACAGGCTTCACCCGCAACTACTGGAACGTGGTCGGCGGCATGTTCTTCAGGGACCTCTTCGTTGCCCTCTGGACGCTTCTCCTGATCGTGCCGGGCATCATCAAGAGCTATGAATACAGGATGGTGCCCTACATCCTGGCCGAGGACCCGGATGTGGATCCCCAGGAAGCCCTCCGCATCTCCAAGGAGATGATGTACGGCGAGAAGTGGAATACCTTCATGTTCGACCTCTCTTTCATCGGCTGGATCATTCTCACCATCTTCTCCTGCGGACTTGTGGGACTTTTCTACTTTAATCCTTACTACAACCTTTCCTGCTCGGCGCTCTACCACGCCCTCAAGGACAAGTACTTCAAGCAGCGCATTCCGAGCCAGGTATAAGCGCGCCGGTAGGCGCAGCACGCCTACGCTCTTCTCCCTGCGGTTTGTAAATGCAGGGACGGCTTGACTTTAAAACCGACTGTGGCGTATACTGACACGCAGACAGGGCAGGACCTGACCGTGACCGGCAGTACAAGGCCGGGCCGCAGCCGGGAGGCCGGATCCTCTCATCCGGTGCTTCCGCTTTCCCCCAAGGGGGCATGAAGTCGGTCGAATAATTATTCAGGAGATAGATATATGCAGATTTACGAGGAACTCAAAGCAAGAGGCCTGCTCGCCCAGGTCACCGACGAGGAGGAAGTCCGCGAGATGCTCAACAACGGCAGGGCGGTCTTCTACATCGGCTTCGACCCGACGGCGGACAGCCTGCACGTAGGCCATTTCATGGCGCTCTGCCTCATGAAAAGGCTTCAGATGGCGGGAAATAAGCCCATCGCCCTGCTCGGCGGCGGCACCGGCATGATCGGCGACCCCTCCGGCCGCACGGACCTGAGAAAGGTCCTGACAAAGGAAGACATCCAGCACAACATCGACTGCTTCAAGGTGCAGATGAGCCGCTTCATCGACTTCTCCGACGGCAAGGCCCTCATGGTCAACAACGCGGACTGGCTCCTGAAGCTCAACTACATCGAACTGCTCCGTGAAGTCGGCGCTCAGTTCTCCGTCAACAACA
>CACXEL010000210.1 GCA_902766655.1 uncultured Lachnospiraceae bacterium
CTGCCGGCCCAATGCTTCCTTTGCCTCACTCCTCAGCTTCATTCTCTCTTCTCACCCCAGCACCCCCGCATTCCGCAGCTTCATCTTCTCCTCTCACTCCAGCACTCCCGCATTCCGCAGCTTCATCCCCAGCCGCTCAAAATCCGCCGCCCCTGCCACATCCTCACAGGCGGCAGCCTTCCCGTACATCTCAGCCGCCTCCTCAACCTCTCCGCGTCCGTAGAGCCAGTTGGCGTACAGGAGCCAGGCATCCGCCGAATCCCCGCAGCGGGCGGTCAGGTCCTCGCAGGCGGCGCGGGCGCGGGCTTCATTTTCCCCGCGGCAGGACAGGTCCGCGATCCGAAAATGCAGCCAGCGACTCTCCCTCTCACTGTCCGCCAGCGGCAGGAGCCGGCTGTAGCAGTCGATGGCCTTGTCGTAATCGCCCGCGGAACTCCCGATCGTGGAGGCAGAGGCGCGGGCACCGGCCATGTCCAGGAGGATCTGCCTCTGCAGCCGCCGGAGCTCAGACGCATCCAGCCCTGCCGCCCCGGCCTCCAGGTCCGCAAGCAGAGCCTCGACATCGCTCTCCGCCCGCGCAAGAAGCATGACTGCCTCCGCGCAGGGATCGATCCCCCGCGCCATGAATTCCCGCCGCCCGGCCAGGTAGACGCTGGCCGCCAGCTCCTCGTTCCGGACCCGGTCCGGGCTGATCGGCTGTCCTTCCGTATACTCTGCCAGCGAGGCCAGGGCCGCGCCGACGCTGTCCCAGTCAATTTCAGCGGAAAATGACCCCAGCGCCAGGGCGATCGCCTCGAACCAGGCCGCCTCCGGGTGCCTTTTCCCATTCACCCGTCCGAAGCAGGCGGCCGCCTCCGGATAATCGCCCGGGTAGGTATCTCCTCCGCTGCCGCCGCGGAAACACAGGGAGGCCACGCGGAGGAGAAGGGTGTCATTTTTGTCGATACCGCCTTCACCGGAGTCCAGAAACGGGCATACCAGGTCCAGCCCTGCTTCCGTTTCGCCGACCCTGGCGGTGTAATCGAGGACCCGCAAGTAGGCCTCCTCCCGAGTGGGGTCGATGGCGATGGCCTCGGCGTACTCCCTGAGGACAGCCTCATCAATAATGCCCTCTCGGACGCTGGCCGTTGCCAACTGCCCCGCCCTGGCCAGGCGGGTGTTGTAGTCGCCGGCGCGGGCGGCCTTCATTCCCCGGAAGCCGAGTCCGGCCGTCAGAAAGCAGACCGCAGCCAGGGCCAGGCAGGCGGAAAATGCGGCCACCCTCCGCTTCAGCCTCCGCCTGAACCCCTCCTCCAGCTTCCCGTAATTCTCCAGGTCGTAGAGGAGCTCGGCGCAGTTCTGGTAGCGCTCCGCGGGGTCACGCCGGGTGCATTTCAGCAAGATGGCCTCCAGCCCCGGGGAGAGGGCCGGATCGACCTGCCGGATGGGCACCATGTGATAGGGCGGATCACCCGGATTTTTACCCGTGACCAGGTGGTAAAGGGTTGCCCCCAGCCCGTACACGTCCGTCCGCGGGTCCGACTGCCCTTTGTCCCCGAACTGCTCCGGGGCCGCGTAGCCGATGGTGCCCAGGCAGACCGTGTCAGCCGTGCCGCCGGACCGCATTTCCCGTGCGATGCCGAAATCGAAGAGGACCAGGTCTCCCTCCGGCTTCAGCATGACGTTGCCCGGCTTCATGTCCCGGTAGATGATGGGCGGCTTCCTCGTGTGGAGGTAACCCAGGACCCCGCAGAGCTGGATCCCCCATGCGGCCACCTCCTCCTGCGGCCTCGGTCCGTAGAGGTCCACCACCTCCCGCAGGGTCCGCCCCTCCAGGTAGTCCATGACCACGCAGATCATGTCCGCCTCCTCGATCACGTCCACGATCCGCGGCAGGCCCGGGTGGCTGAGGCGCTTCAGCACGCCGATCTCCGTGGCCAGGCCGCGACGGATCAGGGCTTCATTCTCCACGCCGTCCCGCCGGACAGCCTTGAGGGCCCAGTTCCTGCTGAGATGCAGGTCGTTGACCTGGTAGACCACGCTCATCCCGCCGCGGCCGATCACCCGCAGGATCTCGTATTTACCGCCGACGACGGCGCCCCGGGGGAACACCCGCCCGGACGCACCGGACTCTTCCCTGCTCCTCACATCCTCCATGTTCAGACCTCAAAATGGGTACAAAAAATTAAGCCTCCCAGCCCTCTCTGTTGAGAACGCGGGAGACCTTGTCGCGCTTCAGGTTCTCCGTGTCAGATATTTTAGTGGATTGTTGATAATTGTCAATGGATTTTTCGAATAAATTTTATATTATCCGAATATTACTAACCTTCTGATTGGGCATTTTGAGGGTCAGGGACGGTCCTTTAGTGTCAAAAATCAAAGATTTTTGACACTAAAGGACCGTCCCTGACCCTCAAAATGGTCCGCTCTTTCCCGGCATAAACAAAGCCCGGGCACAGTTCCCTGTGCCCAGGCGATGCCGGATCCTTCTCGGCTTCAACACGAATGATTACTTTTACTTTGTGTGAATGTAGCCGTAATAGTAGTTATTGGTCAGGCTCTTGTAGGTCTTTCCGCCCTTGGTGTAGAGAGCTCTGACCTTGAAGTAGTAGTTCTTGTACATGACCAGGGAGCTGCCGTTGACCTTGGAGACGACATAGGTGTTGGTCCCGGCGCCGACTGTCGCGAGGCGCTTATAACCGCTGGTCTCGGAAGTGGAGGCGTAGACCTGATACTTGGTGGCGCCGGCGATCTTCTTCCAGGTCAGCTTGATCTTGTTGGTGCCGCCAAGGCTGAGGTTGATTTTGGGCTGCGGGACAACATATTTCCAGGACCAGGGGCCATACTTCTTTGCGCCGTTAACTTTGGTGTAGCCACGGACCCAGAGTCTGTAGACCTGGTTATCGTAGAGCTTGGTCGTAGTGAAGCCATAGGATTCTGATGTGCCGGAAGCCTTCTTGCTATCGCCGTTCCTGTCAGTGAACTTCCACTGATATCCTTC
>CACXEL010000211.1 GCA_902766655.1 uncultured Lachnospiraceae bacterium
GGAAAAGCCCACAGCCAGGATGATCGCCGGAACAGATATGGCCACCGGCGTCTGGGAGACCCTGGATATGACCTGGGACAAGGCGATACCGGAAATGACACCCAGAACGCCGCCCAGGCTGGTCAGCACGGCCGACTCCGTCAGGAACTGGGCGAGGATCCGGCTCTTCCTGGCCCCCAGGGCCTTCTTGAGACCGATCTCGCTGGTCCGCTCCGTGACCGACACCAGCATGATGTTCATGACGCCGATGCCGCCGACCAGGAGGGCGATGCTGGCGATCCAGAGGAGCATGTTGTTGGTGGAGGAGGCCAGCTGCTGCTGGTTCCTGGCCACCTCCAGGATATCCTCGGCCTTGTACTTGATGCTCTCCCCGGCGGTCGAAAGGACCGAAGCGTTCATGATCTCGGCCACCCTGCGGCCCACATTGCTCATGTCCTCGGTCTGGGCGGCCCGGGCGATGCAGTTCTCGGGCTCATCGTAGCTGTAAACGATCGGCCAGTCCGCGAGGGGCATGAAGGCCGATCCGTACTCCTCCTGGTGATAATTCATGTAGTCGGAGAAGGAGTTGATGACAGGCTGGAAGCTGTCCGCCTTGCGGATGAGCCCTACCACGACAAAGGGCTCGTTCCGGACTTCCACCGTGCTGCCCACGGCGCCGCCCTCCGGAAAGAGGATCCCCGCGGCCGTCTCGTCCAGGAGCAGTACCTTTCGGAAGGATGTATAATCCTCCGGCACGAAGGCGCGCCCGGCGTAGACCACGTACCCGCAGGTGGCAAGATAATGGTCGTCTATGCCGTAAACGCTGCTGCTCTGCAGGGTATGCTCCACGGTGCCGATGCTGTCTGCCCACTGTCTGGAGGTGTAGAAGGCTGCGTCCTCCACCCGGTCCAGGTTCCGGATCTCCTCCTTCTGGCTGTCGCTGACGGTCAGAACGCCTTCAGGCGCCCCGGCGTCCATATAAAAGCCGTCCTCGCCCTGCATGAGGGTGACGGTAACGCAGTTGTTGCCGGCGCCGATCAGGTTCTTCATGATCTGGTCGTTGGTCCCTTTGATGGTGGACACGATGGCGATGATGGCAGCGATACCGATGATGACGCCGAGCATGGTGAGAAATGAGCGCATTTTATGGGCCCAGATCCCGTGAAAAGCAAGTCTTATGTTCTCTATCAAAGTACGCTCACCTCCGTCACATATCGTAGAGCTCGCTGATGGAGCCCTCCCGCGTCTCGGCACCCTCCACGACGTTCTTGCCGTAGGGGAAGGCTACCCAGTCCGCGGAGGTCACGCCGGAAAGGATCTCGTAGCCGTCTCCGCTCAGTTCGCCCACGATGACCTCCTGCTTCACCAGCAGGCCGTCCTCGCCGCGCTTATAGACATATTTCCGGCCGCCCTCCTCGCGGATGAAGGCCTTCCACAGGAAGAGGTCCTCGCCGGTGCCCATCTCCACCTCTTCCGTTTCCGTGTCCAGAGTGACCTGGACCCATTCTCCCTGGTTCAGCTCCTTGTCCTCGCCGGAGATATAGATGGTCATGGGGTACATGGTGACGTCCTGGCCGTAGCCGAACATGCCGCTGTCGTCCGGCGTCAGGGAGATTTCGCGGATCTCTCCGCTGAATGTCTGGCCCGTCATCCAGGAGTTGATGGTGACCGTGTCGCCCTCATGGACCTTGTCCAGCATCTTCTCCGAGACCGCGCTGCGGATGTATAGGCCCTTGGCGCCGACAAGTTCCAGGAAAGGAGAACCGTCGTTGGGAGGCGATTCCGGGTCCCCGGCAGTCGTGATCACGCCGTTCATCTTGGCCTTGACCACGCCTTCCTCGACCGCTTTCCGGGCCGCCTTGATGCCGAGCTCGGCCTCCCTGAGGTCCAGCTCCAGAAGGGTAATGTTCTCCTTGGCATCCCTGATGGCCTCCTTGAGGTCCTCAGCCGTATACTGGGCATCCGGGGAAATATACCCCAGATCCATCTTTGTCATGAGCACACCGCCTTCAACGGCGTTCATCCTCGCGACGGCATCCGTGAGCGCAAGCCTGCAGTCCTCC
>CACXEL010000212.1 GCA_902766655.1 uncultured Lachnospiraceae bacterium
GAAACAGTCAATTACTCCTGTGATTATCGTGGATTTTGCCGGGGCGGCGGCCGAGGCAGCCATGGCTTTGAAGGTTCTGCCTGCTCTGATCTTCCTTTTCGCGCTCTTTGCTCTGGGCAAAAAAAAGAAGCGGGAGTGCGTCCTCTTCGCGCTCTCGCTTATCTGCATAGGTGGGATGGAGTTCTACCTCTTTCTCAGGGGAAGGGCCTTTCTGAACAGGGTTGATTTCATTTTCTACTGTCTTATCATGCTCTTCTTCCTCCTGGCCGCCGACGAGGGGATATTGTCGCAGAACCGGGTAATGAAGACCCTGGCCACTCTCGCCGCCATCCTGGTCCTTGCCCTGGGTCTGCCCTCCCAGGGGGAGAAGGTGTACAAAAACAGGCAGCCGGCCAGCATGGAGACCTATGAGATCCTGCACGCCGACGCGGACAGCTTTTACATCATTGAGAACAGCACCCAGGACCGTCTGTGGACGTCCGCCTACAGGGTCTTTCAGGCACCCCCGACCGGTATTATGGCCAACAGCGCCTGCCTGGGAGGCTGGCAGTTCCCGAGCCCATATCAGCTCCAGAGCTATAAGGCTTATGGAATCCGAAATATCTACAGGGATATGGTGGACAATCCGTCAATCTACCTGGTCGCTGACAGGCGGGAGGACTGGATCCTCACACACATCCGCGAACATTACGCGCCGGATGCGGAGCTTCAGCTGGTCAGGACAATCAACAGGCACCCTGTTTACCGGGTCGTGACGCACGGTTCGGAGATCAACACGGACCAGTCTCGGAAGGAAGAACAAAAAAAGAGCCGGGAGTCCGCATGAACTCCCGGTTCGCTGAGCCATGGAAGATGGCCGGCTGCGGCCTGCGATTCCTCGGATCGTAGCAGAGAAGGCGGGCTATGGCCTGTGCTTCCTCAGATTGTAATAGAGGATGCCGGCGAGGACGATGGCGCCGCCGACCAGGGAGTATTTCCCCAGCATTTCCCCATAAAAGACAGCTACCCTGTAAAAGACCGCTTGACATGGTCTGCGCCTGCGCGTCTTTCGGATATGTGATGTAAAACCTTCCGGAGGCCCGCTCTGCAGATCAGATAATGCCGGCCTGGGCCAGCTGGCCGATGAATATGAGAACGTTGACGATGACGCCGATGATGATCCAGCGTTTGATCTTGGCGGCGTTCGCCCATGCTTCGACGGCGTCATCGGCGGCGATGGCGGCCTTCATTTTGTTGTAAGGGCCGAGGGAGAGGGCCCCCCAGATGACTCCGAGGAGGAATCCTAAAATTGTGAGAGCGAGGTAGAGTCCCTGTCTGGGCATCTTTTCCATAATTTGCCATCCTTTCTTTTTCTGAGGTTTGTTTTGGTCTGCACTTATGTGCCTGGAGCATTTTGCTTACAGTCTATATAAACATCCGGCGAAAGAATTGCTGCAGTCGTGTGGGAATTTTTTATTTTTTTTCAGGCGGCCCAAAAGGCAGAAAAAAGAGTGCCGGTCCCTTTCACGGACTGAAGCACTCTTTTTCTGCGGTCAGGAAGCCTTCTCAGGAGGGCTCGATCTTATGTGGCTGCGCAGGTTGTAGTAGAGGATGCCGGCGAGGACGATGGCGCCGCCGACCAGGGAGTATTTCCCCAGCATCTCTCCGTAAAAAATGGCAACCAGGACCGGGTTCAGGATCGGCTCTATCGCGTTGATGATGGAGGCCGTGACTGGCCCGGTATATTTGGTGCCCGTGGTGAAGAAAATGTAAGCCAGACCCACTTGGACCGCGCCGAGCACCAGGACCGCTGCCAGCACCGGCAGCGAGAAGTCGGTCTCCCGGACTACGAGGGGCGAGAGCGCCACGCCGCACAGGATCTGCCCGAAAAAGACCGAGGACAGGGCGTCGCCCTTCTCGAAGCTGTTCAGCATGAAGACGCCGGCGTAGAAGATGCCCGAAAAGAGAGCGCAGAGGTCGCCCAGCCACTTGCCGGTGGACAGGCCTTCGAAGAAAAAGAAGAGGATGCCCGCAAGGACGATCAGGATGGAGAAGAGGGAGGTCCTGTCCGGCTTCTGCCCGAAGAGAAGGAACATGAGGACCACGATCCAGATGGGGGCGGTGTACTGCAGAATGATTGTATTTCCCGCGGTGGTCAGCTTGTTGGCGACGGAATAGAGGGTCGTGACGCCTGCCAGGGAGATGGCGCCGATCAGGACCGTCAGGTTGAAGTGGAGTCTGTGGCGGGTGAACAGCAGGTAAAAGCCGATCACGACGGCAGCAATCAGATTCCGCACACCGTTGATGGTGAGCGGGTTCCAGGGGATCAGCTTCATGAGGAGACCTCCCGTCGCAAAGCAGAGGGAGGCGGCCAGCATACAGGCGGTGCCCAGAAGACGCCTGTCGGGAGATTCTTTTTTTATCGGGGAATTCGTCGTACTCATAGTATGATAACTATACCATGGGAGAAGCCGCTTTTGAAGTAAATGTTCCTTGAAAAGGAGGCCCGTACATGATATAGTCATCTCTGATGAGCAAATGCAGAACCGATCTGCATCATGAATTTATTGTTGATTGAGTAGCCGGTGGCACTCGAAAAGGCGAGCGAGAAATCGGCCCTGGTATGAAAAACCCAGGAGGACTCAAATTTTTATAGGATTGTGTGATCCTGTCAAAAACGGTCAATGATTAGTAGTCTCCGAAAAGGGGATGAACTATTCAGATGCGGATACTTCTGAATGTGCTGGTGATAAACAATAAGGAAGATAACATAGGGTAGTGTAGATATCATTCTTTATTATAATAGGCAGACGTAAGAGTAAGAAGATGACAGGTATGAATCCCGCTTTCATGCCTGTTTTTTTGTGCCGGCGGGTGCCCTTTGGACGTTGAAAATGAGGACCGGCGCCCCGGAATACCCCTGATCAGGGGCAGCCGGAAAGAGAACAGGGCATCTGCCACAGAAGGAAGGAGAACCGTTATGGATATAGTCGCACAGCAGTCGGCCCCGATCTACGAGGCCATGCTCGAACTGCGGCGGAGGAGGGTGGTGCCCTTCGACGTCCCCGGCCACAAGCGCGGCCGCGGCAATCCGGAGCTGCTGGATTTCCTGGGAGAAAAGTGCGTCGGCATCGACGTCAACTCCATGAAGATGCTGGACAACCTGGGCCATCCGATCTCGGTGATCCGGAGCGCGGCGGCCCTGATGGCGGACGCCTTCGGTGCGGCCCATGCCTTCCTCATGGTAGGCGGAACGACCTCAGCGGTCCAGGCCATGATTTTCGCCACGGTCCGGGAAGGGGAGGAGATCCTGCTCCCAAGAAATGTACACAAAAGTGTAATCAATGCCCTGGTCCTCTGCGGCGGTATCCCGGTCTATGTGCCGGTCGAGATCGATGAGACGATCGGAATCGCGACGGGCATGAACGTTGACGTGCTTCGGCAGACCATAGCCGCCCATCCGAACGCCAAGGCAGTTTTCGTCAACAATCCTACCTACTACGGTATCGCATCGGACCTTCGGACCATCGTGAGCATCGCCCATGAATACGGCATGAAGGCCCTGGTGGACGAGGCCCATGGGACCCACCTGTATTTCGGCAGGGACCTGCCGGTCTCCGGCATGGCGGCCGGCGCGGACATGGCGGCCGTATCCATGCACAAGTCCGGCGGAAGCCTGACCCAGAGCTCCGTTCTCCTCCTGGGACCGGGCATGGACTATGGGTATATGCGGCAGATCGTCAACCTGACCCAGACCACCAGCGCCTCCTACCTCCTGCTCTCGAGTCTGGACCTGTCCCGGAGGAACCTGGCCCTCCATGGCGAGGAAGCCTTCGCCCGTGTCCATGAGATGGCGGAATATGCCCGGAAGGAGATCAATGATCTCGGCGGCTATTACGCCTACGGCAGGGAGCTCATAGACGGTGTCAACGTCTTCGACTTTGACGTGACCAAACTCTCCGTCTACACCCAGGGAATCGGCCTGACCGGCATCGAGGTCTACGACCTCCTCCGGGATGAGTACGATATCCAGATCGAGTTCGGAGATATAGGCAACATACTGGCTTACATTTCCATCGGAGACCGGATCCGGGACATCGAGCGGCTGGTCGGTGCGCTGGAGGATATCAAGCGGCGCTTCGGGAAGACGGAGGCCAAACTCTATGTCGGGAAGATGATCATCCCCGAGCTGGTACTGAACCCAAAGGACGCCTTCTATGGGGAAACGGAAACCGTGCCGCTGTCCGAGGCCGACGGCAGGATTTCCGGCGAGATCGTCATGTGCTACCCACCCGGTATTCCGATCCTGACGCCGGGCGAGCGGATCACCAGGGACATTGTGGAGTATATATCATACGCGAAGGAGAAGGGCTGCGCCCTCCAGGGGACCCTGGACGAGGAGTGCAACAGCCTGTCAGTCATGCGGGAAGCGGGAGGTAAAGCGTGAAAGGCACAGATATCTGGTTCTCACAGAATGAAACCGAGAATGTCAAGCTGTCCGTCCGTGTCAGCTCCCAGCTCTATTCCGGGGAAAGCCCCTACCAACGGATCGACGTGTTCCAGACACCCGAATTCGGGAGGATGATCGTCCTGGACGGCCAGATCATGTTCTCCGAGGCGGATGAGTTCATTTACAACGAGATGATCGTGCACGTCCCGATGGCGGTGCACCCACATGTGAAGAAGGTGCTGATCATCGGAGGCGGTGACGGCGGTGTCGCCAAGACCCTGATTCTCTATCCGGAAATAGAGCACATCGACGTGGTCGAGCCGGACGAGCTCTTCGTGGAGGTCTCCAGCCGGTATTTCCCGGAGACGGCCAAGGGCTTTGACGACCCGAGGGTCGAGGTCACGAACATGGACGGCCTCCGCTACCTGCGGCGCTGCCGGAACAAGTATGACCTCATCATCAACGACTCGGTGGACTCCTTCGGCCATGACGAGGGCCTCTTCACCAAGGAGTTCTACGGCAGCTGCTTCAACGCCCTGCACGAGGACGGCGTCATGGTCTACCAGCACGGGAGCCCCTTCTACGATGAGGACGAGCTGGCCTTCCGCGCCATGCACCGCAAGGTCTTCCGAAGCTTCCCCATCAGCCGCGTCTACCAGGCCAGTATTCCGACCTGTCCGGCGGGTTACTGGGTCTTCGGCTTCGCGTCGAAGAAATACCACCCGCTGAAGGACCTGGATGCCCGGCGGTGGAATGAGCGGCATCTGAAAACCTGGTATTACACAACGAATCTTCATCGGGGAGCCTTTATGCTGCCCAAGTATGTGGAGGATATTCTTTCAGAGGAGGAAAAATTATGAGCAGACTAATGGTGATCGGCTGTGGCGGTGTGGCATCGGTAGCCATCCACAAGGTGTGCCAGAATGACGAGGTCTTTGACGAGCTGATGATTGCCAGCCGTACCGTGTCCAAGTGCGACCGGGTCAAGGCCGAGGTGGAGGCCAAGGGAACGAAGACAAAAGTGACCACGGCCCAGATCGACGCGGACGACGTGGAGGCTCTGACCGCCCTGATCAGGGAGTACAAGCCTGACGCGGTCCTCAACGTGGCCCTTCCCTACCAGGACCTGACCATCATGGATGCCTGCCTGGCCGCGGGCGTCGACTATATCGATACCGCCAACTATGAGCCGGAGGATACGGACGATCCTGCCTGGCGGGAGATCTATGAGAAGCGCTGCAGGGAGCTGGGCTTCTCGGCCTACTTTGACTATTCCTGGCAGTGGGCTTACCAGGAGCGCTTCGAGAAGGCCGGCCTCACAGGCCTTCTGGGCACCGGCTTCGATCCCGGCGTCACCTCCGTCTTCGCTGCCTACGCGAAGAAGCATTATTTCGATACCATCGACACCATCGATATCCTGGACTGCAACGGCGGCGACCACGGCTATGCCTTTGCCACCAACTTCAACCCGGAAATCAACCTCCGCGAGGTCTCCGCGCCGGGCTCCTACATGGAGAACGGCAAGTGGGTCGAGATCCCGGCCATGAGCATCAAGCGCGAGTATGATTTCGAAGGCGTCGGCATGAAGGATATGTACCTCCTCCACCACGAGGAGATCGAAGCCCTGGGCCGCAATATGCCCGAGGTCAAGCGCATCCGCTTCTTCATGACCTTCGGACAGAGCTACCTGGACCATATGCGGTGCCTGGAGGACGTGGGCATGCTGTCCACCTCGCCGATCAATTTCAACGGAGTGGAAATCGTTCCCATCCAGTTCCTCAAGGCCCTCCTGCCGGATCCGGCATCCCTGGGCCCGCGCACCAAGGGCAAGACCAACATTGGCTGCATTTTCACAGGCACCAAGGATGGCGAAAAGAAGACCCTCTACATTTACAACGTCTGTGACCATGAGGAGTGCTACAAGGAGGTCGGCTCCCAGGCCATCTCCTACACGACCGGCGTGCCGGCCATGATCGGCGCCATGCTGGTGGCCACCGGCGTCTGGAAGAAGCCGGGCGTCTACACGACCGATGAGTTCGATCCGGATCCCTACATGGATGCGCTCAACAAGTGGGGCCTTCCCTGGAAGGTCGATGAGAACCCCGTTCTGGTGGACTGAATGTCTGAGGAAATGAGAACACCGGCCTGCGCGCATGGCGCTGAGAATACACCGGTGCCGGAACGTGGAATGAACGCGGAGAACGTGCAGACACCGGTCAGCGGGATGGATACAGAGATGCCGCAGACACCGGTCTGTGCGTCGGGAGCAGATATGCAGACATTGAAAACACCGGTCTATGTGATCGACGAGGAGAAGATCCGGGATAACTGCAAGATCCTGCGGGAGATCGAGGAGAGGACGGGCTGCCGGATCCTCCTGGCTCAGAAGGCCTTCTCCGGCTTCTGTGAGTACGGCCTGATTGGTCAGTATTTATCAGGCACCACGGCCAGCAGTCTCTACGAGGCGAAGCTCGGCGCAGAGGAGATGGGCAAGGAGAACCATGTCTTTGCGCCGGCCTTCCATGCGGATGAGATGGATGAGATCGCCTCGATCTGCGACCATGTGGTCTTCAACTCCTTCTCGCAGCTGGAAAAATATGGTGAGAAGGTGGCGAAGATCCACGAAGAACAGGGGAGGGAGGCCGGAATCGGTCTCCGGATCAACCCGGAGTGTTCCACCCAGGGCGACCATGCGATCTATGATCCCTGCGCGCCGGGCTCGAGGCTTGGCATCACCAGGGATAACTTTGACCGGGGGCTTGCGGCCTGTCCGGAGGCCTTCAAATATGTGGACGGGATTCATTTCCACACCCTGTGTGAGCAGAACTCGGATGACCTGGAGACGACGCTTCAGGCGGTGGAGGACAAGTTCGGCGATATTCTGAGCCTTCCCCAGATCCGCTGGCTGAATTTCGGCGGCGGGCACCACATCACCCGGGCGGACTATGACCGGGAGCGCCTCGTCAGGCTGATCCTGCACGCCAAAGAGACCTATGACGTGGAAATCTACCTGGAGCCCGGGGAGGCTGTGGCTCTGAACGCCGGCTATCTGGTCACCGAGGTCATGGACATGGTGGACAACGGGATCCGGACGCTCGTGCTGGATGCCTCGGCGGCCTGCCACATGCCGGACGTCCTGGAAATGCCCTACCGCCCTCCCCTCAGAGATGCCGGCCAGCCGGGAGAGAAGCAGTACACCTACCGCCTCTCCTCCTGCACCTGCCTCGCGGGGGACGTGATCGGCGATTATTCCTTTGACCATGAGATCCGCGTCGGCGACCGGCTCATATTCGAGGACATGGCAATTTATTCCATGGTGAAAAATAACACATTCAACGGGATCGGCCTGCCCGCCATCGCCGTGCTTAAGGCGGACGGAAGCTGCAGACTGATCAGAGAGTTTGGCTATGAAGACTTCAAGAATCGCCTCTCCTAAGGCGGCGGGCTTCCGCATGCCCGGAGAGTTTGAAACCCACAGGGGCACAGTGCTCGTCTGGCCGGTGAGGCCGGGCTCCTGGCCCTATGACGGGAAGGAAGCGAAGAGAAAATTCGCGGAGATTGCCGGAATCTTGTCACGCCATGAGCGCGTATGGATGCTGGCGGACGCGGACCACGTCCGGGAGGCGGAGGCCATGCTGGCGGAGGCCTGCGATGGTGCTGGGAAGTGCGGTTACCAGGTCCTGGAGATCCCCACGGACGATGCCTGGGCCCGGGACATCGGTCCCACCTGCATCGTGGACGATCAGGGCAGTGTCCTGGGCATCGACTGGCAGTTCAACGCCTGGGGCGGCAGCTTCGACGGCCTCTACAGTGATTGGCGGAAGGACAACGCAGCCGCTGCGAAGATCTGCCGGGAGATTGGCCTGGATGTAGTGGATGCCCAGGATTTCGTCCTGGAGGGCGGCTCCATCGCCGCCGACGGGGAGGGCACGGTCGTGGTGACCGCCTGCTGCCTGCTCAGTGAGGGCCGCAACCCGCAGCTGACCAAGGATGGGATCGAGGCCCGGCTCAAGGACATGTTGGGC
>CACXEL010000213.1 GCA_902766655.1 uncultured Lachnospiraceae bacterium
CTGAGAAGCAGGGACGGTCCTTTTTTCTCAAAATCGAAGGATTTTGAGAAAAAAGGACCGTCCCTGCTTCTCAGTTACTTTTCACCGCCTTCACATGGCTTGCCTGAGTTCCTCATTCGCCTTCTCGACGTTGAGTCTGGTCAGGATCAGCGTGATGAGGAGGTTGAAGGCCATTGGCATCCAGAGGTACATGATGTGGAGCATGTTCATGCAGGAGGCACTCTGCTCGGCGGCGCCGCCGACGTAGCCGCTGAAGGCAAGGAGCCAGCCGGCCAGGGCCGTGCCGATGCCGCCGCCCAGCTTGGTGCCCAGGGAGGTGCAGGAGTACATGGTTCCGTCAACACGCTTGCCGCTGGTCAGGTAGGTATACTCGGAGCAGGTCGCGATCAGCGCGTTCATGTCGCCCTGGAGGGGGCTCATGCCGATGGCCGCGACCGCCGTGCAGGCCAGCATGAGGGGCACGGAGCCCATGTAGCCCGCGATCACGACGCCGAGGCGGCCGATGGTGCCGATAGTGTAGCCGGTCAGGTTCAGGCGGTACATACCGCCCCACCTGGCGACCAGGGTCGGCGTGAAGAGCAGGCCGATGATCATGGGGATGTTGATGGCCCAGGAGAAGACGCCGAGGAGGTTTGCATTTTTCAGGACATAGGTCATGTAGTAAATGCCCATGTTGAGGGTTGCCGAGTAGATCTGCATCAGGATGTAGGAGGCGCAGATCATAAGATAATACTTGTTCTTAATGAGAAGCTTGAAGGCGTCGATCAGGTTGTATTTCTCCTCGGCCTGGGGCTCCTCATGGACGGCCTCGCCCTCCGCCAGCTCCTCCGGTGTCAACTCCTTGACGGAGAAGACGGACAGGGAGTTGCTGATGATGCCGACGATGGCGTAGATGATGGCCACCGTCCGCCAGGCCGCCGCGCCGCCGCCGAAATAGGCCACCATGCCGACGGTGATGGTCTGGATCAGCATGCTGGTGCCGAATGCGAACATGAAGCGGATCGAACCCATCTCCACGCGCTCGTGGTTATTTTTCGTGACCAGGGCGGTCAGGGCCGAGTAGGCGATGTTGTTGGCCGTGTAGAAACCCGCGTTCAGCAGTGTGTAGGCGATGAAGAACCAGGCGTACTGGGCAAAGGCGCTGATGTCCGCCGGGATGCAGAAAATGGCAACCAGGCAGACCGCGCACCCGAAGAACCCGTAGAACATCCAGGGCCGGGCCTTGCCCATCTTCGTGTGGGTCTTGTCGATCAAAGACCCGAAGAAAATATCACTCACGCCGTCGAAGAGCTTGGAGACGGCGATCAGCGTGCCGACGACGCCGGCGTTCATCCCCACCGTGTCCGTCAGGAAAATCATGACAAAGGCCGAGAGCAGGGCGTAGACTACGTTGCCCGCGATGTCTCCGGAGCCGTATCCGACCTTGTTGTACCACTTCAGATAAGTCTTTTCACTCATTTTTGTTTCCCCCTTCATGGCGCGTGCGGCGGAAGTGCGACGCGCAAAATAAGATTGATTGTACAGCGCCGGGCAGGCCAGGCGTTCTTCAGACTATAACCAAATTCACTCTTCGGCCTTTGGCCTGAGCACAAAGGCGAACCGGTAGGTATCCGCGTTCACCCGGTACTCTTCCGGCAGGTCCGGACCGCAGCTCTTGGAGCCGATCCCGGCCATTTGGTGATCCAGGCAGAGCACCGTGCTCCCGCAGGGCGTCAGCTCATAATTGTGGCGTTTCGCCTCCAGCTCCTCCTGCGTATAGACGGATGCGTTGAAGGAAAATGACTGCCCGTCCCCCGTCGAAGCCGTGAGCGTGAGCCCGCCGCCGGAGAGTTTGACGCAGTCGCAGTCCCAGTGGCTGCCATTTTCCTGCGGCCGGATGTAATCTTCGTGGAGCTCGCGGACGGAAGCAGCAAAGATGCCGTGGTGACCGGCGTGGTGTTTGTCAATGTAGCTTTCACATGGCCCGACACCATAATACTCCACACGCTCCAGCGCCGGATCAAGGAATGCCCGCAGCCCGATCCTTGGCATCGTCAGCAGATGCGGATCCTTCTCCGCCTCGAAGGAAGCCAGGATGGCGCCGTCCGGACAGACCGTGTAAACAGCGCAGATTCTGAGGAAGGGCTGGACGGACATGGCCGCCACCGACTGGCGGACCCGGATCGTCACTGCCCCGCCCTCTTTTCGGGCAGCAGCCTCGTAGGCCCGGGTGACAGTATTGTTGAGCCGCTCCCAGCGCCACAGGTCAGCCGGCGCCGCGTCGTTGTCGGTGGGCGCGCGGTAGAGGTTGAAATCCAAAGGCTTTGTCAGAAATTCTCTCCCGCGGACCTTCAGGGAAATGAAGACACCGGACAGGCTGTCCAGCCGGTAGGCGAAGTTCTCACCCGTCACCAGAATGTCTGTCCCATCCTCCGCGATTTCCAGGCCATTGTCAGTGCATGACGAAGAGCCTTCCGCCAACGCCGCAGCCTTCTGATTCCTCCCGTCCGCCGTGGGAATCAGAATGTCGTCGAAGCCCAGCACATGCCCGGCCGGGAGACTTCCCAGCTCCTCCTTGAGGACGCTGGATACGCGCAGGAAGCACCTGCCTGCCGCCGGAATCTCGAGCGGCAGAGGAAGCTCGATTTCGGTGTGCGGCGCGATGGCCGGCAGATCGATCTCACCTTCGGAAATCAAATCCCCGTCCGCCGTCAGGGCCCAGCGCAGGCTGACCTTGCCGCCCAGGTCCAGGAAATCCAGGAAGTTCTCCGTGATGAGAACCCCTCGCTCACTGTCGTAAGCGGACCGAAGCGGGCGGTGTACATTTTTATACTCCAGAAGGCCGGTGTGAGGTGTCCGGTCCGGATAGACCAGGCCGTCCAGGCAGAAATTCCCGTCGTGCTGGAGTTCGCCGTGGTCGCCGCCATACCAGTACATGGGCTTCCCGTCCGCGGTCAGGCCCTTGAAAACGGCGTGATCGCACCACTCCCAGACAAAACCGCCGCACAGCTTCGGATATCTCTCCGTCAGGTCCCGGTACTCAGCGAAATCACCCGGGCCGTTGCCCATGGCGTGGCAGTACTCCACCAGGAGGAGTGGCTTTTCCGGGTGGTCCTCCAGGTAATCCGTGACTTCCCGGAAGGCCGGGTACATGCGCCCGAAAAGGTCGATGTCCGACACGTCGTACTCCCGGTCCTCCGCCGCGTAATAAGCGCTCTCGTAATGGGTCAGGCGGGTCGGGTCCGTCCGGCGGGTCCAGCGCAGGGCCTCCTCGAAGGTGCAGCCGTAGCCGCACTCATTTCCCATGGACCAGGCCAGGATGGAAGGGCGGTTGCGGTTCCGAAGCACCATGGAGGCCACCCGGTCCAGGGTTGGCTCGATAAAGGCCGGGTTGTCCGCGATCCGCTCGTGGGAGAGCTGCATCCTCCGGAAATAGTCGTCCTCATTGAAGTAGAGCGGCGCCGTCCCGTGGCTCTCATTGTCCGCCTCGTCGATGACGTAGAGGCCGATCTCGTCGCAGAACTGATAAAAATATGGAACGTCAGGGTAATGACTGGCCCTGACCGCGTTGAAATTGTGGGCCTTGATCATGATGAGGTCCTGGAGAACGTCCGCCGGCGTCACCAC
>CACXEL010000214.1 GCA_902766655.1 uncultured Lachnospiraceae bacterium
GGCCGCATTGAGGCGCCCGAAGGCTGGATCTGCCGCATCATGTAAAATGAAACCAGGGTCACCTGCCCCGCCATACCAGACAGTAACGCCGGAAGGTCAATTCATTTGATTCTTCCGGCGTTTTGCTTTTCTCACCCGGTCTGCGGGGAGCGGCCAGAGCCCTTGTCCGGTTCGCTCCGCGCGCGTCCCGGCATGTCCCCTGGCTCTGTGCCAGTCACCCCGCAGAGAAAAAAGCCCGTCCTCACAGCGTGAGACGGGCTTCATTTTCCGCGGCAATAGCCGTCAATTGTTGGGTGTGTAGTCGTTGGCCATTTTCCCGAAGATGTCGGTGGCCTCCCGAACAGCGTCCATATCCTCCTGACTCACCCGCATATTGTAGTGATAGTCACGCCCGTCAGGGGCGGTCACGTGAATGTCAATGACGGAGCCGGGTCCGATGGCATTCTGCGCCACGGTCCTGCCGAAGGGCGCCAGCTTGGGATGCCGTCCGAGGAAGGCGTCCCACATGCCCTTCACTTTCATGATGTCAAACGGATTTACCATTCTCTAAGCCTTTCTGGTCTGCCTACTGCTCCTTGTCCATGAGGCGGAGCTTCTCGGCCGCCTGGACCCTGATCGCGTAGCACTCATAGGGGAGTATCTCCGACATGGTGGAAACGCCGCTGTTCACGGCGAAGATAATTCCCTGGGCGGCAGCAATATCGATGTCGGTGAAGAAATTCACCTTGGTGATGCCAGCCTCCACGGCCTGGCGGAGGGCCTTGTCGGAGAGACCCGAGCCGCCGTGCAGCGTCAGGGGAATCCGGGCGGTCTCGGAGATGGCCCGGATCCGGTCATAATCGAGCTTCGGCTGCGTCTGGTAGGTGCCCATGGCTGTGCCTACGGAGATGCCCAGGGCATCGACGCCGGTCCTCCAGACGAAGTCACGGGCCTCGTTGGGAAGCGTCATGTCCGCATCGTCCAGGTCACCCTGCAGGTCGGCTGCCAGGGGCACATGCCCCAGCTCTGCCTCAACGGTGGCACCGCAGGAATGGGCGATGGCGGAAATCTCAGCAACCTGGCTTACATTTTCCTCAAAGCCTGCCTTGGAGCAGTCATAGTTGACGGATGTGAACCCGGCCTTCAGGGCAGCCAGAACGACCTCCCGCCTGCTGCAATGGTCCAGGTGGACCGCCACGGGCACCGCTGCCCGCCTGGCAATCGGCAGGGCAAAGGAAATGAAGTCCTCCATGTCGAGGAGGCTCAGCTGCTTCTCTTCTATCCCCAGCACCAACGGCTGGTTGGCCGCCTCCGCAGCCTCGATGACCGCTCTGGCCATGGTAGCCGTAATCGCGTTGAACTGGGCCACCGCGCGTCCGTCCTTCAGCGCGGGCCGCAGGATATCGTTCAGATTAGTCAACATAGTATCCCTTCCCTTCTGCCTGTCAGCCGCAGCCGGCAGGCGGTAAGCCGTCCTGAGACGTGATCAATGATGGAAGAGTCTGATACCGGTGAAGGCCATGGCCATTCCGTACTTGTCGCAGCACTCGATGACCGCGTCGTCGCGGACCGATCCGCCGGGTTCGGCGATGTACTTGACACCGCTCTTCTTTGCCCGCTCGATATTGTCCGAGAAGGGGAAGAAGGCGTCGGAGCCGAGAGCGATGTCGTGGGCCTGATCGAGCCAGGCGCGCTTCTCTGCCTCCGTGAAGACATCGGGCTTCACCTTGAAAATCTTTTCCCAGGCACCGTCGGCCAGGACGTCCATGTATTCATTTCCGATATAGACGTCGATGGCGTTGTCCCGGTCGGCCCTGCGGATGCCGTCCACAAAGGGCAGGTCCAGGACCTTGGGGCACTGGCGGAGGAGCCAGTTGTCAGCCTTCTGGCCGGCGAGACGCACGCAGTGGACGCGGGACTGCTGTCCGGCGCCAACACCGATGGCTTGTCCGTCGTAGGCGTAGCAGACGGAGTTGGACTGGGTGTACTTGAGGGTGATCAGGGAGATGATGAGGTCGCGCTTCGCGGACTCCGGCAGCTCCTTGTTGGCGGTCACAACGTTGGAGAGAAGCTCCTCGTTGATGTCGAGATTGTTGTGGCCCTGCTCGAAGGTGATGCCGAAGACATCCTTGTGCTCAAGGAGGGGCGGCTCATAGGTCGGATCGATCTGGATCACGGTGTAGTTGCCGTTCTTCTTCTGTTTGAGGATCTCCAGCGCTTCGTCGGTGTAGCCCGGCGCGATGATGCCGTCGGA
>CACXEL010000215.1 GCA_902766655.1 uncultured Lachnospiraceae bacterium
CGTTGGCGCAGAGGACCCGGAAGACGTCGTCATAGTCGATGACCGACTCGCTTCTCCCGAGGAAGAGGTAGCCGTTGTCGTTCAGGGCCATGTGGAAAATGGCAAACAGGTTCCGCTGCAGCACCGTCTGGAAGTAAATCAGCAGGTTCCGGCAGCTGATCAGATCCAGCTTGCCGAAGGGCGGGTCCTGGAAGACGTTATGCTGGGCAAAGATGATCATCTTGCGGATCTCGTGCCGGATCACATACTTGTTGCCCTTGCGGGTAAAGAAGCGGCTGAGGCGCGGTACGCTCACGTCCTCGATGATATTGTCACCGTAGACGCCCTTGTTGGCCTGCGCGATGGCGTCCGAATCCAGGTCTGTGGCGAAGATCTTGATTTCCCGCCTGTTCCCCAGTTCCTCCATGCACTCAGCGAAGAGGATGGCGATGGAGTAGGCCTCCTCACCTGTGGAGCAGCCGGCCACCCAGACGCGGATCTGCTCCGATGGCTTGGTGTTCTCGACCAGGGGCCGGACGACCTGGTCCTTCAGGACCTCGAAATAGTCCGGATCCCGGAAAAATGAAGTAACCCCGATCAGCACCTCCTTGGCCAGGAGGCGCGCCTCGTCCGGGTTGCCCGAGAGGTAGTTGACGTACTCCCGCAGGTTCCGGTTATGGGTCAGGACCAGCCTTCTCTCGATCCGCCTCAGTATCGTGGTCTGCTTGTAATAGGTATAGTTGATGTTGGTCACGTCCCGCAGGATCGTGAAGACCTGGGACATGAGATCGTCATCCGTCAGGAGCTGGCGGGCGCTGGAGGAGGCCATGGACTGGGCGATGTGGGCCAGCTCCCGGGCGATGGAGTCCGGGCTCTGGATGAGGTCCACAAAGCCGGTCGAAATGGCATTCCTCGGCATGCCGTCAAACTTGGCGCTGTCGGGAGACTGAACGATAATGAGGCCGTTCCGCTCCTTGATGGACCGGATCCCGTTGGTCCCGTCCGACCCGGTGCCCGAAAGGATCACGGCGACAGCCCGGTTCTCGTAGGAGGCAGCCAAAGACCGGAAGAAAATGTCGATCGGATGATTGATCTTGGTGTGGTTGTACTCCCTGAGGCGAAGAACGTCCGCCTCGATCTCAAGGTTATACCTGGGCGGAATCATATAGATACAGTTGCGCTCCACGCGCATCCCATCCCTGACTTCCTTGACCGGCATCACAGTGTACTTGCCCAGGATATCCGACAGAAGGCTCTTGTGGTCCGGAGCCAGGTGCTGGATGATGACAAAGGACATCCCCGTATTGCTCGGAAGAAACGTCAGGAACTGCTGCAGGGCTTCCAGCCCTCCGGCAGAAGCACCGATTCCGACTACGCAATTCGGCCGGATATCGTGCGGTAAATTGGCTGGTTTATATTCCATGATCCACCTCTTCCATTGAACCGGACAGCTGGCCGCTGACCGTGTGACTATAATACAATCATTGTAGTTCTTGTCACGACATTTGTCAATTTCACACAAATAGTTACCTATAATTTCATCATTTAGCGACAATTAATTTGTCAATTTTCGCCGGAAGAACCGCCGTTCCGGGAATACGGCCCCGAGGAGCCGTACACGTCCGGCTCCAAAAAAACCGCCATGGGGGCGGAGGCCAAATGCTCCGGTCCCGCATGGCGGTACCCTGTTCTTCATATCAACAAGCGGCCTGGCCAGGGAGCATACAGCTCTCCCCTCATACAGTAACCGCAAGTCTGATCCTTCATGTTTAATCCTCCTGTCATTTGTGATCTTTACAGCAATGGCGCTGCCCGTTACGGCAGCGCCTCAGAGTTCACGTATCGTATCATTTCTTCGACTCGGCAGTGATATGGTCGTGCGGGGAAGCCTGCCCTCTGGCCACACCTCTCAGAAGAAGTCCGACGTTCTCACCGGCCCCGGCCCGCTCCATCTTTTTTCGGAAGGCCTCGATCCCGATGATCTTGACCGGTATCCTTTCCCCGCCCTGCCGGACGAGCTCGGCGTCGTCCCCGACGCGTACCACGCCCTCCAGGACCGGCCCGGTGACCACGGTCCCCCTTCCGGAGATGGCGAACACGTCATCGATCCTGAAATCAAAACCGCCGAGGACGTACTCATCGTCCACCACCGCTTTCTGCCTGCGGATGCTGCTGCCGATTCCCCTCCTGCGGATATCCTCCCCGGCTTTCTCGGGGTCGTTCATGGCATCCAGGTCTGCGGAATGCTGCACCTGCTGGTAGATACCTTCCTTGCGCTGGGCTTCCTCCCTGCGCCGGGCCAGGTCCTTCATCTCCGCCGCGATCAGGTCGTCTGGCGGAGTCCTGCGGAATCTGTCAAAAATACCCATGTCAGGTCTCCTTCCGTCGGTCTTCAGGCATGCGGCCGGGCATTATTTTCTGGACTTACCGCCCCTCAGGGCCAGGATCCGCACGATCCTCAGGAAGAGGTTGACGAAATCCAGGTAGAGCTGCAGGGCGCCGAAAATGGAGGCCTTGGCCAGCAGGGAGCTGTCGCCGCCCTGGCTGTAGTAATAGTAATAGTTCTTGAGCCTGGAGACGTCGTAGGCGGTGTAGGCCAGGAAGATGGCGATACCCGCGTAGCACAGGAACATATCCATCCACGCAAGCTTCAGGAAAAGGTTGATGACACTCAGAACAATCAGCATGATGAGGCCTGTGAATATGTAGGGCCGGATGCTGTCGAGCTGGAGATGGAAGATCCTGGCGGCAGCCGCCATCCCGCCGAACATGACAGCCGTGATGGCGAAGGCCAGAATAAGGACACTCAGCTCAAAGATCATGAAATAAAGTGAGAACGTGAAGCCTGTCAGGGCCGCATAGGCGAAGAAGAGAAGCCTGGCCGTGCTGACCGAGAGCTTCTGGACCATGGCCGACAGGGCTATGACCACGACGAACTCGGCGATGGTGGCGCCGATGAGGACGACCTGGAGACTTCCACCGATGGCCATCCGATATACCAGGCCGCTGTAGGCTGCGTACATGGCGATGCCGAAGGTGACGAGCAGGCCGGCCATCATCCAGAGGAAAGTCCCGGTGATGAACTGATTAAGTGTCAGCGCCGAGGAGCCTCCCATGGCCCGGCTGGCGAACTGGTTCCCGTTCTCATCCGTGTAATACGTGTTCTGTCCGCTTCTCGTGTCCATATCATAGTCGTCAAAGCGAAGATCGTTATTGTCGTTCATAATGATACCTCCCTTACAACATATCTGTATTCGGTAAAATGATACCATTCCCGCCGATAAAAGGCAAGAAATGGGGGAATTCTTCACAAAAGTATCATAAAAAGGGGCAAATGATCATCCACCTGAGACACAGCGCCCGCAACACGCCCGAGCCGTGCAGATGCGCATTCCCGGAAAAACAGGCCGGCGCCCCTTCATTGCTCCGCAGCCGGTTCCTTGCGCACCAGGACTCTCTCCACGCGGTGATCGCTCATGACCAGAACGCTGATCGTCATGTCCCCGTACCGGAAGGAATCGCCCACATTGGGGAATCGCCCGAAGCTCTCGACGGTCCAGCCTCCTACGGTGCCGCTCTCCGCATCAAAAGTCTCCTCCCGGATGCCGGCCAGCTCCAGGAAGACGCCGATGGGCATATCCCCGTCCACCTCGTAGACGTTGTCCGACCGGCGGACCACCTCGTCCTCCACGGTGTCAGTCTCGTCCCAGATCTCGCCGACCACCTGCTCCAGGACGTCCTCCATGGAAATGACGCCCAACGTCCCGCCGTACTCATCCACCACAATGGCCAGGTGCTGGCGGTTCCGCCTGAACTCGGCCAGGACCTCCGGCAGCTTCATGGTCCGATAGACGTAGAGGGGAGGCATAAGGAGGGTCCGGATGTCCAGATTGTCATCCTCCGTCAGCGCCTTCAGGAAGTGGTTCATATGCAGAATGCCGATCACGTGGTCAATACTGTCCTCGTAGACGGGTATCCGGGTGTGGTGGGCACCTTCGATCGTCTCCACGATCTCCTCCAGACTGTCCCCTATGTCGATGGCCGTCACGTCCACCCGGGCCGTCATGGCCTCGGAGGCGGAAACGTCGGAGAAATCGATGGCGTTCTGGACCAGCTCGCTCTGGTCCTCGTCCAGGACCTTCTCGTCCTCGGCCGTCTCTATGATGGTGGACAGCTCGTCCACCTTCTCGTCCGCGTCCGTGCCGGTCTGCTCCCCCTTGAAGGGCATGGAAATCAGCCGGACCAGGGCGACCACGAGCAGGACCAGGGGCTTTAGGATCACCATGAGGACCCGGACCGGGACCGCATGGCGCTCCGCCACCATATTGGCGCCCTTCTTGGCCGTGATCTTGGGAATCGTCTCCCCGAAAATGATGACCGCCACCGTGATGATCACGGTAGCCACCCAGGCGTAGGCGTCCGTCCCGGCGATCAGGATCACCGCGACCGAGCCCAGGGACGAGCAGGCCACGTTCACCAGGTTGTTTCCTATCAGTATAGCCGACAGCGCATCGTCAAAATGCTCCGCTATGTAGAGGGCCAGGCCGGCCTTCCTTACGCCGTCCTCCTTCCTGCCCTCCAGCCGCATCTTGTTGCAGGCCGAGTAGGCCATCTCCGACCCCGAGAAGAAGCTGGAGAGGTAAATGCAGACAATGATACCTGCAATCACAAGGTATGTCGTCATTTCCCCTCACCTCCCTTCCCGGAGGTCTCCGGAAGCTTGATGCTGACCCGGCGGATCCGATTGTGCTCCATCCTGGCCACCGTCACGGTGAGACCGTGATAGCCGAAGGCGTCCGAGACCCCCGGCACGGCGGGAAAGTGCTCGAAGACCCATTCGGCCAGGCGCTTGTTGCGCATATCCTCGTCCTCCTCCGGGTCCTCAAAGCCGATCTCCGCGAAGGTGTCCCCCACCGTCTCCTCGGCGTCGACCACGAAGCGGCCGCTGCCCAGGTCGATGATGGGTGTTTCCACCACGTCGTCCTCGTCCCAGATGTCGCCGACCAGCTCCTCCAGGATATCCTCGATGGTGACGATGCCGGCCGTCCCGCCGTAGTGGTCGGAGACGATGGCCAGGGACTGGCGTTCCTTGGACATGAGGGGGAGCAGGTCATGGACGTTGGCCGTCATGGTGACAAAAAGCGGTTCGTCCAGAAGGCTCCGAAGATCCAGGTCCTTGCCCTCCCGCAGGAAGGCCCGCAGATAGCGGCGGATCCGCAGGATACCTATGATATTGTCGATGGTATCCTCGTATACCGGCAGACGGCTGAAGGTGGTGTTTTTGACCACGTCCAGGATCTTCTCCGGATCGTCGTCAATGTCGATGGCCACCAGGTCCACCCGGGGCGTGAGAACGCCCTCGACCGTGATCTCGTTGAACTGGAGGGCCGAGGAGATGAGGTCCCCGTGCTCCTCGTCAAGGCTTCCCTCCTCCGTCATGTCCTCAATGATGTCGTAGAGCTCATCCTCCGTCACGGAGACGGGCGGATCTCCTTTGGACAGGCGGCTGGCTGCATTTCCGATGGCAGCCAGGAGGGCCGAGGCAGGCCTGAAGATGAAAATGAGGACACTCAGAAGCCCGATACAGCGGAGCGAAAAGAATTCACTGTACTTCTTGGCTATGCTCTTGGGAAGCATCTCGGCGAAGAAGAAGAGGAAAAGCGACATCACGACGGTGCTGAGCGTAACCGCAGAAAGCCCCCACCGGCGGGTCACCCAGACGGTGATCAGCGAGGCGGAAGCGAGATGCGCGATATTGGTGCAGATGAGAAGCGTACTGATCGTGCGGTCGAAATTGTCGAGCGCGTCCATGACCTGCCCGGCGGGCCTTGAGCCCCGCTCGGCCAGCGTCTTCATGCGCACCCGGGACACGGAGGAAAGAGCGGTCTCGGTGACCGCGATGTAGTCTGCGAAGAGAACTAGTATCAGTGTGATGAGTAAGGGCGTTAGGCCGCCGTCGTCCATAAAAACCTCCAGATGCTTAAGAAAGGTTGCAACGCTTATTGTAACATATATCTGTTGACATTTGCAGACCTTTCTCCATGATTTTATTTCCCTTTTGCGTGCTCTGTGTTAGAATGCACGTGAAAAGAGAAATTATTTTTTTTGCCGCATCCGCGGCGGATTGGAGAAATATGAGCGATGCTGTATACAGCGCGGCGAGGAGAAAGGCCGACTCGGCGTTCAACCGCGCGCTGGTCAGGGGCCAGTACCCCTACATTTCATCACTGGAGGATATGTGCGACAGGAATGATATAGCCGCCGAGGTGGACCTGGGCGTCATGGACGTCCCCCTCACCATGGTCGTCGGCACCCGGACCCGCGGCAGGTCCAACTCCTTTGCCTGCAATTTTATGCCGTTGCTGAAGGTGGGAACCGAATTCGAGCGCAAGTGGTCCTCCCTCTACGACTATCAGGTGAACGACGGCATCACCGACCCTATCAAGTGCTACGAATATATGAACCGCCTCTACGTCGAGGAGGGCAACAAGCGGGTCTCCGTCATGAAGTACCTGGGCGCCTATTCGATCCGGGCCCACGTCATCCGCATGGTCCCGAAGAAGAATGACACCCGCGCCAGCCGCATCTATTATGAGTACCTCGACTTCTACAGGGTGACCGGTCTTCTGGACTTCACCTTCACCCGTGAGGGAAGCTATAAGCGCTTCGCCGCCCTGCTCGGCCAGGATCTGGAGAAGCCCTGGCCCGATGAGCTCAAGGAGGATGTCCGGGCGGCCTTCAACACATTTTCGACCATCTATGAGAAGAAGGGCGGCGACAACCTCCGCATCACCCCCTACGACGCCTTTCTCGTCTACCTGACCGTGGACAGTCTGGACGGGCTGCTGCACGCCACGGAGGATGCCATCGGCGCCAAGATCTCCCGCAGCTGGAACGAGTTCCTGACCGAGGAGAACGCAGCCAGCATCAACCTGGTCGATAAGCCTGAAGAAGTGTCCGAGCCCTCCGTTCAGCCCATACGGACAGTGAAGAATGTGGTCGGCGCCATCACCGGCGCCGGCGGCCCCCGATACAGTGAGAAGAACCCCCTGCGGGTCGCCTTCATCCACGAGAAGCAGGTCCAGTACTCCAGCTGGGTCTACGCCCACGAGCTGGGCAGGAATGAAATCAGCGAGGCCTTCGGCGGTGCGGTCGAGACCATCTCCTTTGAGGACTGTGACACGCCTGACAAGGTGGC
>CACXEL010000216.1 GCA_902766655.1 uncultured Lachnospiraceae bacterium
GGCACAGAGCGCGGTATCACCGAGCCGACCCCGACCTTCTCCGCATGCTTCGGCCAGGCCTTCCTTGAGCTGCACCCGACCAAGTACGCCGAGGAGCTGGTCAAGAGAATGGAGAAGAGCGGCGCCAAGGCTTACCTGGTCAACACCGGCTGGAACGGCACAGGCAAGCGTATCTCCATCAAGGATACCCGCGGCATCATCGACGCCATCCTGAGCGGCGACGTTCTCAAGGCCCCGACCAAGATGATCCCCTTCTTCAACTTCGAGGTCCCGACCGAGCTTCCGGGCGTCGATCCGGCCATCCTTGACCCGCGTGACACCTATGCGGATGCCGCCATCTGGGACGAGAAGGCCAAGGATCTGGCTTCCAGATTCCAGAAGAACTTCGTCAAGTACACCGGCAACGAGGCCGGCAAGGCTCTCGTCTCCGCTGGCCCGCAGCTGTAATTCCGGGAAGCGGTCCCGCCGCAATACTTCACATGAAAATGAAAACCCCCGCAGGCATGTTCTGCGGGGGTTTTGTACGGCTTGTTATTGTTGACAAACAAAGGGGCGCTCATTATGCTTGATTCAGAGCATTAATACTATAATAGAAGGAGGATTGATCATGAGCACCAATAAGTATGCAGGTACCCAGACCGAGAAGAACCTGGAGGCCGCTTTCGCCGGCGAGTCTATGGCCAGAAATAAATACACCTACTTTGCCTCCAAGGCCAAAAAGGAAGGCTACGAGCAGATCGCGGCCCTCTTCCTCAAGACCGCGGAAAATGAGAAGGAGCACGCCAAGCTCTGGTTCAAGGAGCTGAACGGCATCGGCGATACCGCAAGTAACCTGGAAGCTGCCGCTGACGGTGAGAACTATGAGTGGACCGACATGTACGAGGAGTTCGCGAAGACCGCTGAGGCCGAAGGCTTCACGGCCCTGGCTGAGAAGTTCCGCCTGGTCGCCGCCATCGAGAAGCACCATGAGGAGCGCTATCGCGCCCTGCTGAAGAACGTCGAGACCGCCCAGGTCTTCGCGAAGAGTGAGGTCAAGGTCTGGGAATGCCGAAACTGCGGCCACATCGTGGTCGGCACCGAGGCGCCGGAGATCTGCCCGACCTGCGCGCATCCCAGGAGCTATTTCGAGGTCAACGCGGAGAACTACTGATCGTATCGGACACATCTGCCGGACCTGCGGGAAAGCCAGGATGTAATATGCGGTCACAAAAGAGAATAATGAATCATAACTGACGTATCTGCCAGGGCAGGACCTTTTGAGGAGGACCGCGCCCTGGCAGATCTGCATTTTAGAGAACGAAAATAGTTAAAAATACTCTTCAAATGTCAGAAAATGTGCTATTATAGACCTGTATATGCCGGCCAATTACGGCCGGAGGGGTTAATTTTTATGAGAGGGGGGTTCCATATGCAGGAATTCATCAACAAAGCGGTAGACTTGTGTACACAGGCAGGCGGCAAGATCATACTTGCTCTGGTAGTCTTCATCGTCGGCAGAATTGTCATTAACAAGATCATGGGTATCTTTGGGAAGGCCAAAGGTCTTTCCAAGATCGACCCGACGGCGGCATCCTTCTTCAAAAATGCTCTTCGCGTCTCGCTGTACGTTGTCCTGGTCGTCTCCATCATCGGCATCCTCGGCGTACCGATGGCATCCGTCGTGGCGGTGATCGCCTCCTGCGGCGTTGCCGTAGGTCTGGCCCTTCAGGGTGCGCTCGGCAACCTGGCCGGCGGCATCATGCTCCTCATTTTCCGCCCCTTCGCGGTCGGTCACTATATCGTGGGCGCCGGTGAGGAAGGCGTGGTCAAGGAGATCGGCATTTTCTACACGGTCCTCACCACGGTGGACAACAAGAGAGTCACCATTCCCAACAGCGCTCTGACCGGCGGCAATGTGACGGACGTCACGGCCGAGGCGACCAGACGCGTCGACCTGACCTTCAACGTGGCCGGCTCCGTGCCCATCGAGGAAGTCAGGAAGGTCATGCTGGGCGTCATGGAAGCCAACGCTAAGGTCCTTCAGAATCCGGCGCCCTTCGCTTCCCCGCTGTGCGGTATCCCGGGCGGCCTCACGTACACTGTCCGCGCGTGGTGCGCGACAGCTGATTACTGGGACGTCTATTTCGCCCTCATGAAGGAGATTCCGACGGCTCTCGGTGAGAACAACATCGGCGGCCCGTCCTCTCCGGTGTCCATCAGCAAGTAAGCGTTATTCATAGTGAAAATGCAGACCCTCTGCCCTGTCCCGGGAATGATTCCGGGCATGGCAGAGGGTCTTTTTTGGCGGACTGCCTTACGTCTCCTCCCGGGCAGGTCCGTAAGCGCTGCGGATCTCGTCCAGGTAGGCGAGATATTCTTTTTTTACCGGCTCCGGGCCGTCGATGCGGAGGTCAGGACCGATGCCGGTGACCCAGCCGAAGAACTGGCGGCTGACGGAGACAGTGACGTGGGTGCGGAAGAAGCCGGGCTCCGCGGGTACGATCATGATGTCGCGGCCGAAGCGGTCGATCATGACGCCCGCGAGCTTGTCAGGGCAGTGGAAGGAGACCTGGGCATCGTAGCCGGAGAACATGCCGAAGGTCTTGCGGGAGAAGGCGGCCAGATCGAAACCTTCGAAGAGCTTCCGGCCCTCCCGGGGTGCGTCCACCACCACCAGCTCCTGGATCTTGTCCACCCGGTAATGCCGGATATGCTCGGACCGATGGTCAAAGGCCACCAGGTAATAGTTGGCGTTGTCCCAGGTCAGGGACCAGGGGGAGGCCAGGAACCAGGCGCCGCCGTGGCGGAGGACCAGCTGCTTCTTCACGTTCCAGTCGCTGTACTTGAAGGAGATCCGCTTGTTGCCGCTGATGGCCGCGTGGATGAGGTCCACGTTGCGGAGGATGGTCTCATTTCCCGTCTTGGCCCGGTTGAAAATGAAGACCTGGCGCCTCAGCTCCCTGGCCTGGTGCCGGCTGGTCAGACGGGCCAGGCGGCCGATCAGGTCCTCGGACTTGCCGGAGGGGATGAACTTGGCGGCCTGGACGGCATCGACCAGGAGCTTGAGCTCCGGGAGCTCGAAATCACGGCCGGCCACGTAGAAGCCGTGCTCGGCGCCTTTCTTCTGGCGGATGTCCATACCATAGTCGTTCAGTCTGGCTATGTCCGTGTAGATGGTCTTGCGCTGGGTCCGGATGCCGTAGCGCTCCTCCATGATGGCCCCCAGGCGGTCCGCGGTGAGGACGTGGTCGGGGTCGGTCTCCTCCAGGAGGACGTCCCGCAGGTAGAGTATTTTCAGCTTTTCGTCTGCCATGATGACTTCCTTTTTGTTAATAATATAAAGCAGTGTTCTGAAAAACGAACAAAAATTCCCGAAAATTTGTTCATTGTCCATATGTGTGGACTATGATGGTGTTATTATAACATCAACAAGAGGAACAAAGCAAGAGGGAAGCGCCGGACTTCAGAAAGGAGCCAAATATGATGAAGGGATATTCCACTGAGAATGGGTACATGGGTTACGTGGGCAGCCGCTATATGCTGTTCGCCTCTGAGAGCGATTACCTGGATTATATGGAAGACTGAAGACCGGGCGACCTCCCGCGGACCCAGGGGAGAAAAGAGGTACGCGGCAAGAGGATAGTCATTATTTACAAAGGGGGTATGAGAGATGGCATTTGACAGGGAAAAGATGAGAGCAGTTATGGTCACCGTGAGCACCGGCAGCATCGCCGGTTTCAAGGACAAGCGGACCGGGCACTTCACGCCGGTGATGACGATCCGCTCCACCCGGGATATGGATAAGTTCGTGGAGACCTACGATATCAGTGTAGTCAGCTTTGAATGACATGAACCGCTTAAGAAAGGCACCGACATATGAGGCCCGGGATGCTTCGCAGCCCGGGCCTCATCAGCTGTTTATATTTGTCGAAACAAGGAAATGGACCGCATAAGCGGTCCGTTTCACTAAAGGAAGGGAACTCCGTCTCCCGACGGAACAACCGGATCTTCATCCGGCGTCCCCCGACAGCTTGCGCTCTGCCGGAGAACTGCAAATGAAAAAAGGGTTTTGTAAGCAGTTCAGACTTACATGGTTTATCATATAGGAAAAATGTGGAATTTTTATGTATTTTTCATGAATATCTCAACTGTTTGCATTTTTTACCTGATATAATGGAATCAATACAGCTGTAAAGGGTGGTTTTGAGCAATTTGGGAGGGGAAGTCATGAATTTTGATAAACTGACACAGTATCTTGACTCTGTATCCGAGACCTTCGGCATCCCGGCCTGCGACATGAAAGTGACGGTCGGGAATGATGTTGTGTTCCGCCATATGGCCGGCTACCGGGATGCGGCCGGGACCGAGAGGGTCCGGGAGGACGATCTCTACAGGATCTTCTCCTGCACCAAGGTCATGACCATGTTCTCGGTCATGCAGCT
Organism: uncultured Lachnospiraceae bacterium; assembly: GCA_902766655.1. Classification (GTDB taxonomy): domain Bacteria; phylum Bacillota; class Clostridia; order Lachnospirales; family Lachnospiraceae; genus Chordicoccus. Next base: position 4,422 of record CACXEL010000216.1, read on the forward strand.
CATCGAGCAGAACAAGCTTGGGCTCTACGACAAACTCTCCGATTATCTTCCGGCATTTAAGATCATGCGGGTATCGGACGAGTTCGATTTCCGTCACCCGGAGAGGATGCCTAAATCGACGGACCGCTGCCATATCGCCCACAATGAGATCCGGATCATCGACCTCATGACCATGTCGGCCGGCATGTCCTACGACGTTGGCTCTGACGTGATGCAGGCATTTGTCGCCGCCAATCCGGGGGCGGATACCCAGGCGCTGGTCAACGCGATGGCCAAAATGCCCCTGCTCTACGAGCCGGGCACGCGGATGCGCTATTCCCTGGCCCACGACGTCCTGGCGGCGGTGATCGAGGTGGTCTCGGGGGAGAAGTATTCCGATTACCTGCGCAACCACATCTTTGGACCGCTGGGCACCACAGATTTTTATTTCCTCCTGAACGAGGAACAGGCGAAACGCATGTCGCAGCCCTATGACGCGGATCCCCGCACGGGCAGGAAGATCCCCAAGGAGGGGCTGCTCACATCCGCCCTCCGGTTCTCCGACAATTTCGAGAGCGGCGGTGGCGGCATGATCACCACGGTGGACGCCTACAGCAAGGTGGTCCAGGCCGTGGCCAACGGCGGCGTCGGGGCGAACGGCGTACGGATCCTCTCCGAGGAAAGCGTGCGCCTCTTCACCAACCGCTACACCTTCGGCCAGCTCCAGGCAGACTTCGACCTCATGCAGAAGCCAGGCTGCAGCTATGGGCTTGGCGTTTACGTCATCACCGAGACGGAAGGCCTCCGCACACCTGCCGGCGCTTTCGGATGGGACGGCGCAGCGGGCGCCTACACCATGATCGATCCCTTCAACAGGATCAGCATCACCTACATGCACCATATCCTCGGCTTCCCCATCGTCTACACCGACGAGCATCCGGTGATCCGCGAGATGGTCTACGAGGCGCTGGGCTTCTGACAGGTCTTCCTGCCGGAAGGGAGCGGCATCCAGGGAGATGGCCCGGAACACGGGAGGCTTCTTACGGATTCGGAAATTAGAACAATTAGGCTCTTGACAGGGCCGGACGAAATGAGTAGAATGTGTTCCATAAAAGGCAAGGGCGTCTTGGAGAAAATTCCAGGGCGCCTGCTTTTTATTTTAGCGTTGCCCGAAGCCGGCCGGCACAGTGTACAAAGGGCGAGCATGCAATATATAACACAACCGTAAAACAATGGCGTTTTAAGAGAACCAACACTCTTGAAACGCCATTTTCGTTTTGGATGAACTATTCAGGCCCCCACGGGCTCGGGATGCAAAGCATCCTGAGCTGTGGGTGCTGAACAGTTACCTTTGGGAGGAGAATTATTATGGAAATGGCAAGTGAGATTCTGAAAGCACTGGATGGCGAGATCTTCGCGGTCTGGTTCCTCATCGGAGCCGCCTTTGTCTTCTGGATGCAGGCCGGATTCGCCATGTGTGAGGCAGGTTTTACCAGGGCGAAGAACGCGGGCAACATTATCATGAAGAACCTGATGGATTTTTGTATCGGTACGGTGATGTGGTTCATATGCGGCGCGTCGCTGATGCTGGGGGAAAACGTCCTTCATGGATTCATGGGCGGATTCAGCTTTGACGTCTTCACGCATTACAGCACATTTGACTATTCTTCCTTTGTCTTTAACCTTGTGTTCTGCGCAACGACGGCGACCATCGTGTCCGGCTCCATGGCGGAACGGACAAAGTTTTCAAGCTACTGTATCTACTCGGCGGTGATCTCCGCGCTGATCTACCCGATCGAAGCGCACTGGACCTGGGGCGGCGGCTTCCTTGCCCAGTGGGGATTTCACGATTACGCGGGGTCCAACTGCATCCATATGGTCGGAGGCATCTGTGCCTTTATCGGAGCGTGGATGCTGGGACCCCGAATCGGTAAGTTCGACAGGGACAGGAAGGGAAATGTAACCAAGGTCAATGCCTTCCCCGGCCACAATCTTGTCATCGCAGCCCTGGGCGTTTTTATCCTCTGGCTCGGCTGGTACGGCTTCAACGGCGCGGCGGCTACGGACGTTCCCACCCTCGGATCTGTTTTCCTCACGACCACGGTCGCACCTTCCGTCGCGACGGTGACCTGCATGATTTTTACCTGGCTGAAATACGGCAAACCGGACGTCTCCATGTGCCTGAATGCTTCTCTGGCCGGCCTGGTCGCCATCACGGCTCCCTGTGACGTGGCGGATTGCGCGGGCGCAGCGATCATTGGTTTGATTTCCGGACTGCTTGTCGTGTTCGGCGTTTGGTTCAACGACAACGTGACCCACGTCGATGACCCGGTAGGTGCGGTGGCGGTCCACATGGTGAACGGTGTATGGGGAACGATAGCGGTCGGACTCTTTGCCACGGAGACAGCGCCGGGATTTGCCCTGGCGGGTATACGGGAAGGTCTTTTCTACGGAGGCGGATTTTTCCAGCTGGGCAGACAGCTTGGCGGCATGCTTGTGACCGCGTTATGGACTGTCGTCACGATTTATATAGCCTTTACCGTCATTAAGCATACGGTCGGCCTCCGGGTTTCGGAAGCGGAAGAAATCACCGGTCTCGATTCGACAGAGCACGGCCTTCCCTCCGCCTATTCCGGCTTTGCGATCATGGATATCTCCAACACCATGACCATGAGTGTAAATGAGAACACCAACCTGGGGACGGACGTATATGAGGAGGCATCCCAGGCCAAGCGCGATGCGGCTGTCTCGGTGGTGAGAGCGGACGGCTCCTCGGCAGGAGCAGGCGCAGCCGTCTTGTCTTCCATCGACACCGGCATGTCCAAGGTGGTCATTATCGCGAAGCTTTCGAGGTATGACAAGCTGCGGAAAGCCATGAATGATCTCGGCGTTACCGGCATGACGGTCACACAGGTCATGGGCTGCGGGGTCCAGAAGGGGTCCGGCGAGAGATATCGAGGCGTTGAGATCGACATGACATTGCTTCCCAAGGTCAAGGTCGAGGTCGTCGTGAGCTCCATTCCGGTCGACAAGGTCATTGAGGCGGCGAAGAGGGCTCTGTACACAGGCCACATCGGTGACGGCAAGATCTTTGTGTATCCGGTGAGCAAGGTCGTAAAGGTCAGGACCGGGGAGGAGGATTTTGAAGCGCTGCAGGATGTAGAATGATACCTTTCACAGGTTTTCCGTATTGATCCGGGACGAGAGGGATACTCCCTGCACGTTCGCGGATAGTACCATTAAGTGAGGAAGAACCATTTCACATTTGCTACTATCGGTCATCCACCGCACAGAATGCCGCGTTTTGTGCGGTGGAATGACGGAATCAGGAGGTAGAGATGGCTGCATTTGAACGTGTCAAATCCGGAATACCTGCCATGGACAGGGTCCTTGACAATATCAGGATGGGGGACAATGTGGTGTGGCGTGTCTCAGACCTGAAAGAGTTCCACTATTTTCTGGATCCTTATATTGAACAGGCGATAGAGGATCATCGGAAC
>CACXEL010000217.1 GCA_902766655.1 uncultured Lachnospiraceae bacterium
CCCAGGTTGGACCCGCCGCCCGCGCAGCCGATGATCATGTCGGGCTTGATGCCGTACTTTTTGAGGGCGGCCATGGTCTCAAGGCCGATGACGGACTGGTGGAGGAGGACCTGGTTGAGGACTGAGCCGAGCACATAGCGGTAGCCCTCATGGTTCAGGGCGTCCTCGACAGCCTCGGAGATGGCGCAGCCAAGAGAGCCCGTGGTGCCCGGATGCTCGGCCAGGATCCTGCGGCCGACCTCGGTCGTCATGGACGGGGAGGGCGTAACGGAAGCGCCGTAGGTGCGCATGACTTCGCGTCTGAAGGGCTTCTGCTCATAAGAGACCTTGACCATGTAGACCTTGCAGTCAAGGTCCAGGTAAGCGCAGGCCATGGAGAGGGCCGTGCCCCACTGGCCGGCACCGGTCTCGGTGGTAACGCCCTTTAAGCCCTGCTTCTTGGCATAGTAGGCCTGGGCGATGGCGGAGTTGAGCTTGTGGGAGCCCGATGTGTTGTTGCCCTCGAACTTGTAGTAGATCTTGGCCGGGGTGCCCAGCTTCTTCTCGAGGCAGTAGGCGCGGACAAGCGGCGAGGGACGATACATTTTATAGAAGTCCCGGATTTCGTCAGGGATGGGAATCAGGCGGGTGTCGTTGTCCAGCTCCTGGGCGACAAGCTCCGCGCAGAAAACGCCTTCCAGCTCAGCCGCCGTCATGGGCTGGCCCGTCCCCGGGTTGAGAAGGGGTGCCGGCTTTTTGGTCATGTCCGCCCGGACATTGTACCAATCCCTGGGCATCTCATCTTCTTCAAGATAAATCTTGTAGGGGATCTTCATCTCTTCGCTCATGGTATTTCCTCCTTGGTATGTGGCTGCGGCCGTCTTTTATGCCGCACGGTCGAGATACGGGAAAGGGGAATCTGCCTGCCCATGAGGCCCTGGCTCTTCGGCGGTACAAAAAACGCCCCTGTCCCGCGCATCTGTCGGGACAGGGACGAATAGTTCCTGCGGTGCCACCCAACTTGACGGATATGATCCGTCCACTCATGCATGCTTACGACATGCCGGGGTTTTTCACGAAGCCCCCGCTCCGTCTTCCCTACCGTCGCCGGTTCAGGTCGCCCTCCGAAGCCCACTTCCCGATTCTCCCCGCGCCATGCTCTCAGCCCCCATGGCTCTCTGTGCCGGTTCAAAAAGGTACTCCTCTTCATCACTGGTTTACTGGTACTTTACCAGAGCAGTGCGGGGAAGTCAAGTCCCATAAGCAATTATTTGCAACAACAATAAATAATGCCTGAGACACCGCGTTCAATTGTCGAATAGTCACAAAAATATATGCCGTCCAGGGCTATTTATGGTATTATGGACATGTATTGCAGCTATTTTGCTCCATCGGGCGAGGTAATCACATATGACCCTGACACGCATCATCAACGTTCTCCTCTGCGCTCTCATCGCGGGCGGCGGAGCCGGCATCCTCCTCTTCCTCAGGTCGGTGCGTCGGGAGCTGGCCCGGATCGATAAGTCCTTTGACAAGATCATCACCCGGACGGACATCGCTGAGATGCCCGAGCGCCTGGATGCAGAGGGAAATATACACCTCTCCCACGCCACCCATGTCCGCTACGACCGCGAGGCCCTGGAGAGAAGCCGGGCCCAGTTCTCCGTGGCCTACGCCAACTACGTCACCGGCGGACAGCTGATTTCTCTCCTGCCGCTCCTGGGTATCTTCGGCACCGTGCTGGGGCTGATCCTGTCCAGCGGGACCAGCGACATCAGTCAGATGGTGGCTGGGCTCGGGACAGCCATGTGGACGACTCTTCTGGGTCTCATCTTCTCCATCGCCCTCAAGGCTTATGATGCGGTCTACATCGGCAGGGCCGTCAACCTCATCGACGCCAGATTCGCCGACGCGGACGCCATCATCACACGCCAGGTCCTTCAGAACGAGATGAGGATGGCCAGAAAAGCCGCTGACAGGAACGCGTAGGGGAACCGGCAAGGAGAGACATCATGGCAAGAAAGAACCCGGGGCCTTCGTCCCAGCCGAATGCGGCCATCGACCTGACGCCGCTCCTCGACGTAATCTTCATTTTCCTCTTCGTCGTCATCATAGGGTATGCCATGGCAGCCCAGACCGCCGAGACGCAGGCGGAGGAGGCCGAAATCAAGGCAGCCAGCCGTGTGGCGGAGAAGGAGGCTGAGGCAGCCGCCCTGAGCCAGGAGGTGGACTCTCTTCGTGCGGAAGTTGACACCCTGAGCGACAGGCTTTTCGACCAGACAGCCATGCAGGAGGCCTACGAAGGCAGGCTGGAGGACTACGACGGGGAAATCATAGGAGCCAAGGTCAAGATCGTAACCATCTCCTGCACCTACAGTGCGGTGGACTCCACGAACCGGCAGATCCGTGTCATCACACCCGAGGAGGCCTGGGAGCCAATTCATCTCACGCCTGCCAATCAGGATACCGGATACGACCGGCTCAGCCGCCTGCTTACCGCCTACATCACGGACCACAGCGACGCGGTCATCGTCCTCTCCGCCAGCTCGGAAAGCGTACAGCGCAGAGACAAGCTGGCCATCGACAAGGTCGTGGACGGGCTGATCCGGACCTACGACTACGTATACTGATCCTTCATCGGACGGTCTTCTCAAAAAGTGGATGCGGAGGCCGCCCGTTCCGCCGGCTCAACGGCACAAACACAGGCGGGAGCATTCCCGTTGCAGGGATACAAAGGAGGTATTCTCATGGGTAGTACATTGTTTCTGGCAGGTGTCTGTCTCATAGTGCTCGGTATCGGCGGCCGCACCGCTTTCGGGATTTCCGACAGCCGTCTGAAGAGAAGCCTGCCTCCCGGAGAGAAAATGACAACCCGCCACAAGGGCGGCAAGCGCGTCTCGGATACCGGCATCGGGTCAGGTGCCGTGGCCGTCGTGATTGCTCTCCTCATGGGAGGCGGCATCGGACTGGGCGGCGGCGCCGGGACCGGAGCAGGCACGGCGGATGCCGCCGCTCCGGCGCAGACAGAAGCCGAGGCGGAACCCATCACCACGGAGGAGACGGCAGAGGCCGCAGCAGCTGTGACGGAGATCGCGGTACGCGTCCACAACACGGACATTTTCGTCGGGGAGACCCGCTGCGCCGACAAGGAGGCCTTCCTGGCCGCCCTCGCCGACCAGTATGCGGACGGCATGACGATCCTGCTCCAGGACGACTATGCGGACAATGTCGCCTTCGAAAGTGCGGAGGGCTGGCTGACGGAGGCCGCCTACAGCTACCGGGTGGAGACTCTGGAGTGACCGGCATAAGGCTCCGGCGATGTCTTTCATCTGCGTGAAGCCGTCCATCATGACGCCGGCCATTCTTAAGCCTCTTGCTATCATATAATATGGGCTGGAAGCAATTCCTCTGTCCCGGGCAAATCATATAAAGGAGAAAGCCATGCGCATTATAACCCCCATCAACGACAACTGGCTGTTCTTACACCGGGAGTGTGAAGTCCTCCCCGCGCTGCCGGATCCTGCCGACCCGGATGCAAGCATCGTGTCCCTGCCCCACAGCTGGAACGCCGTGGACGGCCACGACGGCCATCTGGCGGACGTCAAGGTCCCCGGGCGCGACTGGGCCAAAGGTGATTTATCCGGCGAGGTCATCGAGCCCTACGACCGCGGCGCCTACTGGTATTTCAGGACCTTCACGGCTCCGACGCAGCCGCTTCCCGGCGGCAGGACCTACATTGAGGTCCTCGCGGCTGGCCAGCAGGCCGAGCTCTACGTGAACGGCGTCCTTCTGACCACCCACAAGGGCGGTTACTCCGCCTTCCGGGCCGACGCCACGGGCGTCCTCCGGGAAAGCGACAACCTGCTCGCCATCCATGTCAGCAACCGCCACCGCTCCGACGTCTACCCCCAGCATGCCGATTTCACCTTCTACGGCGGCCTCTACCGCGGCGTCAACATCATCTCGGTGCCCGCCGCCCACTTTGACCTGGACTACTTCGGAGGACCGGGCGTCATGGTGACACCGCGCGTCGCCGAGGGGGCTGTCATTTCCCACAGGACAGGGGCGGACGGGGTAGTGGAATCCACAGCTGACGCCGAGTTCGAAATCAACAGCTTCATCAGCGGCCTGCCGAACGACAGATTCGAGCGGATTTCGGTGAACTACTCTCTCACCTCCCTCTACGACGAGGAGGAGGTCTGGAACGTATCGAGGCCGGTAGAAGCGCCGGCGGTCACGGTGCCGCTGCCGGAGGCCCATCTCTGGTCGCCGGAGACGCCCTACCTCTACCGCTTCACCGCCAGCCTCATCTGGAACAATGAGACCCTGGACGAAGTCTTCTTTGACCTGGGCGTGAGGAGCTTCTCCTGC
>CACXEL010000218.1 GCA_902766655.1 uncultured Lachnospiraceae bacterium
ATTACAAGGCGGACGTGAACGCCCTGTGCGCCCTGGTCTTCACCTCCGGCACCACGGGTGTCCCCAAGGGCGTCATGCTGAGCCAGGCCAATATCGCCGCCAACATCAACCAGTCCTGCCAGAGCTATTTCCTGACGGGCAACGGGCTTTCTCCCCTGCCCATGCACCACATGTTCGGCCTGGTGGTCGGCCACCTCATGGTATTCAACTATGACAAGCCCTGCTATATTGTCCGCAACATGCGCAATATCATGAAGGACCTGCAGATCGCGAAGCCCACCTGCCTTTTCGTGGTGCCCATGGTCATTGAGACCTTCGCCAAGTCCTTCCGCGCCCTGGCCCGCCGAAGCGGCGGAAATCTGACCCCGGAGATGGTCAAGGCGGCCACCGGCGGCCAGCTCACGGATATCATCTGCGGCGGCGCTCCCCTCCAGGTCCAGTACGTCCAGATGTTCCGCCAGTTCGGCATCAAGCTCCTGAACGGCTACGGCATCACCGAGTGCTCCCCGGTCCTGGCTGTCAACAGGACGGAGGACATGTGCGACGGGTCCGTCGGCCCGGTCCTCTTCGACTGCGAAGTGAAGATCGACGAGGACGGCGAGATCCTGGCCCGCGGCGCCAACATCATGCTGGGCTACTACAAGAACCCGGAGGCGACGGAGGAGGCCATGAAGGGCGGCTGGTTCCATACCGGCGACCTGGGCCGCATCGAGGACCACTACCTCTTCATCACCGGCCGGACCAAGAATCTGATCATCACCTCCAGCGGCGAGAACATTTCCCCGGAGGAGCTGGAGGACAAGCTCCTTACGGATCCCGCCGTGGCGGAGGCCATCGTATACGAGAAGGATGACCTTCTGGCCGTCCAGATCTATCCCGAGCCGGAGGCCCACGCGCCTGAGGCTTACTTTACCGCGCTGGTGGACAAGGTCAACAAGGGCGAGCCTGTCTACCGGCAGCTGAAGAAGGTCATCATCCGGACGGAGCCCTTCGTCCGCAACTCCACCGGCAAAATCGTGAGAACGACTGTCGGGTGACCCTCCGAGCGGCCCCCTTTTAAAGGAGAGGAAAATGCCAAACACACTGATATTATATGACGGAAAAATGAGCTCGACCGAGCGGGTCGCCGAGAGCCTGGGTCAGGTCATCGGGCACGTCCGCATCTGCGAGATCCAGGAAGGGCCGGAAAGCCTTGCGGACTACGAGGGCGTCTGTCTGGTCTTCAACTTCTACGGCGCCCTGACAGCGGGCAAGACCAGAGGTTACCTGGAGAAGCACAGGGAGGAGCTGCGCGACAAGCGCCTGGCTTTTCTGGGCATCGGCTTCACAGACAGCGGCTTCACCAAGTACTGTGTGGACATGGAGGATCTGATCGGCGGCGTCACCATCACGGCCATGTTCATCCGCACCGAGCGCCAGACGGCTGAGGCCGGCTACCAGATCGCCCGCCGCATGCAGGCACCCCTGGTCCGCTGCGGGGAGACGGAGCTCATGGACCGGATCGAGGCCTTCATCGCAAGGCACCGGACACTGGACCTGGCGGTCAGCAGCGAGAATTTCGTCCGCCTTACGCCGCTGGAGTACATTTATATAGACGGAGAATTTTACATCATCACGGAGGGCGGCCTCAAGTTCCGGGGCCTTCTCCTTTCCGAGAGCGTATCCTGCGCCATCTATGACCGCGCGGAAGGGAGCGACCTTCCGGAGAGCCTGCAGATGCAGGCCAAGGCGGTCATCGTGGAGCGGGACAGCGCCGAATACTGGCGGATCCTGGCCCTGAAGGGCATGGGCAAGGAGGAAATGGCCGCCCTGCCCATCACCCTTTTTGTCATCAAGATCACGCCCCAGCAGTACGCCTTCCTGAGCCCCGCCTTCCGGGAGAAGGGCATGGACGTGCGGCAGACCCTGGACACTACCTTCCGACGCAGGCGCTGGGAGGCGGGTCTCGCCTTCAAGGACAAGGCCGCGGTCGGGACAGAGAGCCCGGACGAAGAAGGGGAAGATACTTCGGCCGGCGGTACCGCGCCTTCCGAGGAAAATGAAGACCGCGAGGACGCCATGAAGGAGCGCCTGGCCAAGGCCGCCCAGGAGGCGGACACGGCCATGTCCTCCGCTATTTTGAGCCGCCGCGAGAACGATGCCGCCCAGGCCGATGCCCGGGCAGACCTGGAGAACAGCATAGAGCACCTGGTGAGAGGTGAGACGACTGCCCAGCTGGCAGCCGAGGCTTCCATGATGGTGCGGGAGAAGAAGACCCTGGCCGAGACCGAGGAGGAGCTGGGCAGGGCGGCTTCCGCGCTGATCCGGGAGAAGGCGGAGGAGCCTGCCGCGGAGACGGCAGATAAGCCGGCAGCGGCCGTAAAGACCGATCCCGCCCGGGAGAAGGCGGACAGAGACAAGCTGGCTGCCCTGATTGCCGACGCCGCGGATGATGAGGACGAGGAGGAGTACGACGAGGATGACGTCGTCGACGCCTTTTACGAGCCTGCCGGGGACGACTGGGATGAGGCAGAAGATGCCGGGGCGGATGAAGCGTGGGATGAGGCTGAAGAAGCTGAGTCGGATGAAGATATGGACGAGGCAGGAGAAGCCGGTCCGGAAGAGAGTCCGGCCGAGGCTGAGAGTGCTCTGTCCGAAGACGACAGGGAAGCGATGACGGCGGCCGGTCCTGAAGAAGGGGCGGCAGACCGTGCTTCCGGAGATGAACTGTCTGCCTCTGCGGAAGCTGCCTCAAACACGGAGAACGCTGAGGCTTCCGCAAAAACGATCCGTAAAGCCGAAAACGATGAGAATGCTGCTGAGCCGGCCAAAGCTGTCAAACCGTCACTGCCGGAGCTGGCCAGACCGGAACTCAGGAGAAGTGCCGGACCGGCCTTCCGGATGCCCTCCTTCCTCAGGTCCTTTGGGGAGCCGCCCAGGGTGGAGCTTCCCGAGACGGAAAAGGCTGCAGACGAGGAGCCCCCGGTCAAAGAGGAAGTGCCTGGCGAGCAGACTGTGGAAGCTGCCGCAGGAACCGTAACAGCCGCCGGCACCCTGGAGGAGCCGACGGAGGAGGTGACGGAGGCAGCCGCTGGCGTGCCGGAAGAGCCGGCAGAGGATGACGGTGCGGCGGCCGCCGAAGCAG
>CACXEL010000219.1 GCA_902766655.1 uncultured Lachnospiraceae bacterium
CGGGCATGGTCTTCATTTCTGAGAAAGGTGACGCCGCGGTACCTGAGGTCCCGTTCCAGCTCCTCGCCCCGGCAGCCGGTCACCATGACGATGTCCGTGATTCCGGCCCTCCGAAAGGCAGCCACGACCCTGGCCGCCACCGTCATGCCGCCGAGTTCACGGAGGGGCCGGAAAGCCTCCCCCTCCGGGGAACCCTCCGCTGCCACGATCACAGCGCCTGTCCGGATATCCATACGCGTCCCCTTTCCCGGCGGAGTCCTGCTCCCTGGTCCGCCGTGTTTGTCTGACCTGTTTCAAGTTCAACCACTGCTGTTCAGCATGTCTCGCCGCCGAAGACTGCAAGGCCTTTGGCCCGGCGTCTTGACATGAGCTGTGCCTGCTGTCCGGCCTTCACACGTTATTACCGGGTGGCGGACAGTTACACGTATCCGTATATTCCCCGCACGGACACCTCGCCCGAGTCCACAGCAACGATGCCGCCGTCCTCCTTCTCGACCAGGAGGGCGCCCTTGGCATCGATACCCCTGGAAACAGCCAGGTAAGGTCCCTTGGGGTCCTCGATCCTGACCTGCCGCCCGCGGTTCATCAGAAGGGAATTGTAGGCGGGGAGCAGGCCGGTCAGATCGCCGGTCTTCTCATATTCCGCATAGTTTTTGAAGAAGCTTTTCAGGACCTCGGCCAGAAGCCTGTCTCTTGCGACCGGCTCATTCCCATTTCCGGAGGACGGATCCTCCATGAACGCCAGCCTGACGGACGTGGCAGTCCTGCTGATCTCCCCGGCAAAAGCCGTCTGGTTGACATTTATGCCGGTGCCCACGACCACGTAGTAGCCGGAGCCGGGTGTGATCATGAGTTCCGTCAGGATCCCGCAGAGCTTTTTTCCTCCGTACACCGCGTCGTTGGGCCACTTGATGCCCACGTCGAGACCCATCCGCCGCAGGGCCTCGGTCACGGAAAGACCCATGACCAGGGTCAGCCCCGGCGCCTTCTCCGCGGGAAATGAAGGCCGAAGCAGGATGGAAAAATAAATATTCTCCCCTGCCGGGGATACCCACACCCGGCCGCTCCGCCCTTTTCCGGCTGTCTGGCAGTCCGCACAGGCTGTGGTTCCCCTGAGCGCACCTTCCGCCGCCATCCGTTTGATCCATTCATTGGTGGAATCCACCGTCTCCCTGTAGAGAATGCGCGGATAAAAGGCCGCCGCTTCCCCCAGCCTGCCTGCAAGCTCCTTTGTATAATCCATTCCGAGTCTCCGTGCCGGGCAGGTCGGACCTGCCTGTCTTCGTGCCATAAGGCCCGGGCAGGCGCAGTCTTCGCCTGCAGGGCTTCTCATGCATAAGGCAGCGGCGGACCATCTCCCGGTCCGCCGCCGTGTCATACAGTATCAGATAAATGCGAGGGCAAAGGAAAGAAAGGCTGTCACGATGAGGATCTGACTGGTCAGCCTGGCCTCGTCCCATAGCCGGACGCCCATGAGGCCGTTCAGCATAGAACCCAGGATAAAGACCGCCTCCATCATCCGCCCCCTTTCGTTCGCGTTGTGCAGCATGATCCCGGTGCAGAGGATGATAAAAGTGCAGAGCAAAGTCTTCACCACGTGATATAAGATTTCTTCAGGTGTCAGTGACTGTCTCATTCCTCACCCCGCGCAAAGCGCTCTTCCAGGGCAGCCGCCGCGATTCCGGTTCGGCTGTGTACCGCCAGGATCAGTCTTGCCCTCAGTCTCCCAGGGTGGCCACCATGACCGCCTTGATCGTATGCATCCGGTTCTCCGCCTCGTCGAAGACGACGGACTGGGCGGACTCGAAGACCTCCTCCGTGACTTCATTTCCCTTCACGGCCGGGAGGCAGTGCATGAAGATGGTGGAAGCCTTGCCGGTCTTCGCCATGAGCTCACTGTTCACCTGGTAGGGGCGCAGCAGGGCCACGCGCTCGGCGGCCTTGTCCTCCTCGCCCATGGAGGCCCAGACGTCCGTGTAAATGACATCCGCGCCTGCCACCGCGTTCACATCCTCCGTGATGGTGATGGTGGATCCCGCCTCGGCGGCATAGCTGCGGGCCAGCTCGACCAGGTCCTCCGCCGGCCACAGTGCCTTCGGCGCGATGATGGCGCAATTGACGCCCATCTTGCCGCAGCCGACCAGGAAGGAGTTGGCCATATTGTTGCGGCCGTCGCCCACGAAGCAGAAGTTGAGGCCCCGGATCTCGCCGAAGACCTCCCGCATGGTCAGGAAGTCCGCCAGGATCTGGGTCGGGTGGAAGTCGTCAGTCAGGCCGTTCCAGACCGGAACGCCGGCGTATTTGGCCAGCTTCTCCACGTTGGAGTGGAGGAAGCCGCGGAACTCGATGCCGTCGAACATTCTTCCGAGGACCCTGGCCGTGTCCTCGACGCTCTCCTTCTTGCCCAGCTGGATGTCATTCACGCCCAGGTACTCTGCCCGGCCGCCCTCATCCTGCGCACCCACCGTGAATGCGCAGCGCGTTCTCGTGGAAGGCTTCTCGAAAATGAGGGCAATGTTCTTGTTCTCCAGCGAATGGCCGTAGATGCCGGCCTTCTTTTTGGCCTTGAGGTCGGCCGCCAGGTCCAGGAGTCCGCCGATCTCCTCCGGCGTGAAGTCCTTAAGCGTCAGAAAGCTCCGTCCTTTTAAATTCATGTCAAATCTCCTTGCAAACAGCTGTTTTTCGGGGCCTGGCCCCGAATTTGTATATTCATGCGTCTATGTCGCATAATTATACATAAATCAAGGGAAAATGCAATCTCCCTCACATATAAATATAAGATTATTCAATGGCCGCACATTCCCGGCATCCGACAGCTCAGCAGCCGCCCTTATCTTCCCGTACGCCTCTGCCGACCCGCCTCGAACATGAGGATACCGGCGGCCATGGCGGCGTTCAGCGACTCCACCTTCCCGGCCATGGGAATCCTGACCAGGGTATCGGCACAGGCTGCCGCGGTGTCGGTGAGACCGCGGCTTTCATTTCCGATCAGAAAAGCGGTGCCGACACTGTAGTCGGGATCCGTGTAATCCATGTTGCCGCCAAGATGGGCCGCATAGGAACGGATCTTCCTGTCCTTCAGTTCCGCGAGGAAGGCGGCAGTATCCGGCTCATAGAAGTGGGGAACGCGGAAAATGGATCCCATGGTGGACCGGATGGTCTTGGGATTGTACATGTCCACGGACCCCTCCAGCAGGAAGACCGCGTCCACGCCCGCCGCCTCCGCAGTCCTGAGGATGGTACCGGCGTTGCCCGGGTCCTGGAGGTTCTCCAGGAAGAGGATGAGGGGCGCCTTCCCTCCGAGGACCGCCTCGCGGTCGAAGGCCGTTCTCCGCTGCACGGTCAGGACGCCCTGGGGGGACCTGGTGTCTGAGAGACCCGCGAAGCGGTCCTCTCTGAGGTCCGTCACCGCGTCGGCTCTTGCCGGGATCCTGGCGATGGCCTCCGGATGCTCGGCCGCGAAACGGGCCGTGGTCACCACGCAGACGATATCGGACGGCGGAGCCTCCATGAAGAGCTTGATTCCTTCCGTGATAAAAAGGCCCTGCTCATCGCGGGCCTTCTTACTTTTTTCAAGATTTTTTATGTCCTTCAAAGAGAGCATAACGCTTTACCTGGTTCAGAACTCCTCCTCTTCTCTGCCCTCAGCTTCGTTCTTGTAGTAGTTGTGGGACAGGGAGCGGGCGATGAGGACCTGGTACTCGGAGATTTCCTTCTCCATCTTCAGGGCCTCGATGATGTCGAAGTCCACGAAATCGCCGCCCTTGTAGGCGATGACGCGCTTGGTCTTGCCGGCAGCCAGACAGTCGACCGCCAGGCAGCCCATGGTGGAAGCGTAGACACGGTCCGTGGCTGTGGGCACACCGCCGCGCTGCATGTAGCCGAGGATGGTGGCGCGGGTCTCGATGCCGGTGGCGGCCTCGATTCGTCTCGCCATGGAGGCTGAGTGGCCGACGCCCTCAGCATTGATGATGATGTGATGTCTCTTGCCGCGGCGCTTGTTGTCAATGATATTGTCAATCAGCTTCTGCTCGTCGTAGTCATACTTCTCGGGAAGAAGGATGTCCTCGGCACCGTTGGCAATACCGCACCAGAGAGCGATATAGCCGGCGTGTCTGCCCATGACCTCGATGATGGAGCATCTCTCATGGGAGGTGGATGTGTCGCGGACCTTGTCGATGGCTTCCATGGCCGTGTTGACAGCCGTGTCGAAGCCGATGGTGTAGTCGGTGCAGGCGATATCGAGGTCGATGGTGCCGGGTACACCGACAACATTGATGCCTTCGTTGGCCAGTTTCTCGGCACCGCGGTAAGAACCGTCGCCGCCGATCACGACCAGACCCTGGATACCGTACTTCCGGCAGGTCTCGGCAGCCCTCTTAACGCCAGCCGGCTTCATCATAGCCATGCAGCGGGCTGTGTAGAGGAAGGTGCCGCCCTTCTGGATAGTATCGGAGACATCCTTGGCCTTGAGTTCCCGGATGTCCTCCCCTTCAACGCCGTCGATGAGGCCCTGATATCCCTTGTAGATACCATAGACCTTCATGCCAAGAGCGAGGCCTCTGCGAACAACAGCGCGAACGGCCGCGTTCATGCCGGGAGCATCGCCACCACTTGTTAAAACACCGATTGTTTTAATTTGATTCATCTTAGTGTCCTCCGCCGGGCATCTTGATTTGAGGGAGTAACGACGCGGCCTGCACGCCCTTACCTTTGCTCCCCATAATTAAATATATTTTAAAGCATGGATGCTTTTTTTTCAATACCTTTCCCCCTAAACAGGGAAATCATCTGACATTTTATCCACGCTTCCGGGCAGCCCTGAGTGTCACAGAGTCCTCCCCGCAGATATGCCGCATGGCTTCCATAAGCTCCGTTGTCACGGTGATGCCCCGGGTCGTCTCCCGCCGGTATGCCCGGTTCTCCCGGATGTAAATGAAGACCCCATCCCTGCCCGCCGGACCCTTCAGGAGTTCCCTGACCTCCCCGGACTTCTCCTTCCAGTCGTCCATGGTCGGAAATGCCAGCCACAGCTCCTGCGGCACCTCGGAGAAAAGGGTGATCTCCTCGGCAATCAGCTTACTGGCCTTGTCCTCCTCGGCGGACACCCGGCCCTCGACGAGGATCTTGGCCTCCTCCTCCGTCTTGGCCTTGTACCGCTCGTAGACGTTGGGGAAAACGAGGACCTCCACACTTCCCACCAGGTCTTCAACCGTCAGGAAGCACATGACCTTGTTGTTGCGGGTATACTTGATTGTCCGGCCGGTCACCATACCGCCGACCACCGCCCTGGCGCCGTTCACCACCCTGGGCTCTCCGGTCTCCTCGTCCGGGGCAAAATCCGTGGACAGGGCGCTGGTCCGCCCCTTGAGAAGACCCGTGTAGTCCTCGAGCGGATGACCGCTCAGATACACGCCCATGACTTCCTTCTCGTCCGCCAGGAGCTCCTCCCTGGAGAACTCACCCACGTTTGGCATTCTCACCTCGAAGACCTTGCGCTGCTCGGGGGCCAGGAAATCCATGAGGGTCATCTGCCCCTCGATCCTCTCCTTGCTCTCCGAGGCCGCCTGGTCCAGGAGCCTGGAATAGATCTGCATGTGCTGCTTGCGGGTCCCCTCCAGGCAGTCGGTGGCGCCGGCCTTGATCAGGTTCTCTATGGCCCGCTTGTTCATGTCCTTCCCGTAGGTCCTGGAAATGAAATCCCTCAGCGACTCAAAGCTCCCGAATTTCTCCCGCTCCTCCACCATCCGGTCGATCACGCCTCGGCCGATGCTCTTGATGGCGTATAGGCCGTAACGAATCGCACCGTCCTCTGTAGTGAAAGGTCCCTCGCTGCTGTTGACGGAGGGCGGAAGGACCCGGATCTTCATCTCCCGGCAGTGAACGATGTACTCGGCGCACTTGCCTGGGTTGTCTATGACGGACGTCATGAGGGCCGCCATGAACTCGACCGGGTGATAGTATTTCAGATAGGCCGTCTGGAAGGCGACCACCGCATAGGCCGCGGCGTGGGACTTGTTGAAGGCGTAGTTGGCGAAGTCCATCATCTCGTCGAAGATCTTGTTGGCCACCTCCGGCGCGATGCCCCGGCTCACACAGCCGGGTACGTTCTGCTCCGGATTGCCGTAGACGAAGTTCTTCCGCTCCTTCTCGAGGACCGAGGCCTTCTTCTTGGACATGGCGCGGCGGACCAGGTCGGACTGGCCCATGGAGTAGCCGGCCAGGTCCCGGACGATCTGCATGACCTGCTCCTGGTAGACCATGCA
>CACXEL010000220.1 GCA_902766655.1 uncultured Lachnospiraceae bacterium
CGTAGCAGATGCTCTCCGCCCCCGCCTCCTCCGCCAGGGCCGAAAGCATGGCCGAGTTCACGTCCCGGATCTGCCCGTCCGCCGGCGTCTCCTCCACCGGCACCAGCTCGTCCCCCGTGGAAATGATCCCCACGACAGGCTTCCTGCACACGGTGACGCGGCAGATGCCCATGGCCGCCAGCGCGCCGATATCCTGCACGGACAGCTTCCGCCCGGCCGGCAGGACCTCCTTGCCCGGATACACGTCGTCGCCCCGGAAAATGAGCCCCGCCCCCGGCGCCGCGCTCTTCAGGATCCCGACCGTGCCGTCCCCGTAATCCTCGGTGTATTCCACCATGACCATAGCGTCGGCGCCGGGCGGGATGGCGCCGCCCGTGGGAACGGCCACGCATTCCCCGGGACCGACGGCAATCTCCGCGCTCTCCCCCATCAGCACCTCGCCCTTCCGGACGAGCAGGGCGGGCATGGCGTCGGAGCAGCCGAAGGTATCGGCGGAGCGCACCGCATAGCCGTCCACCGTGGACCGGTCAAAGCCCGGCACGTACTCAGAAGCCCGAACGGGGCCGAAGAGCACCCTTCCGAGCGCTCCGGAGAGCGGCAGCTCCTCGGGCGCGGGTCCCGGCGGAAATGAATCCCGCAGCAGGCCTGCAACCTCTTCCGGTGTCTTGACTGTCAGCATGATTGATCTCCGTCCTTTCATGATATGCTTCCGGCATCAGCTCCCGGAACCCCTTCCGGCATCCTGACGTTCAGCATGATTGATCTTCGCTCATGGGAGCAAATGATCCGGCTCCGTCCGGTGCCCCGGACCGATCCATTCATTCAAAAGATTTATATGGTCCCGTCCGGATGCGCCGCAGGCGGCTCCGTCTGCCCGGTCGCGGCGGGCGCGGGGTTCATTTCCACCTTGAAAAAGGCCAGCATGTGGTCCCGGAAGGCCCTGGCCACCTCCGAGAGGTATTTTTCCCGGCGGAAGCAGACCATCATCTGCCGTTCAAAGCGCTGGTCACGGATGGGAACCAGGCGGATGGCGGAATCGCTCCGGTAAAGGGCGCTGCAGCTCAGGGGCACGAAGCCGGCGCAGAGCCCCCTCGCGATCATCTGCCGGTGGAGCTCACGGGAGTCGGCAAAGCACTGGGTCCGGAAGGAGATGGCCAGCGCGCCGCAGATCTGGAAGGGGAACTCCACATATTTCCGCCCGTCCCGCAGGAAGACGATATCCAGGTTCTCCATGGCCTTGGGGCGGATGAAAGGCGACCTGGCGAGAGGATGTCCCGCCGGCACCGCAAGCGCATAGCGCTCCTCGTAGAGGGGGTATCCCCTGAACTTCTGATACTCCCAGCTGTCGGGGCAGATGAGCATGTCGTACTCGTTGATGTCCAGGTGCTCGATGTCTTCGATGTCACCTGTCAGGACGAATTCCGTCTCCGGATGATCCTGCCGGAAGGCCGCCAGGCACTCCGTGAGCTGGTCACAGCAGCCGGCCATGCCGATCTTGAGCCTTGACTCCGAGCCGGTGGAGAGCATGTGGATATCGTCCATGGCATATCCCAGCTCCCGGAGGACCATATTGCTGAATTCCAGCATGCGGGCGCCCGCGGGATTCAGGATCAGCCTCCGCCCCTTCCGGTCAAAGAGCGGGGCACCCAGCTCCTCCTCCAGCGTCGCAAGATTCTTGGAGAGGGAAGACTGGGACAGATGCAGAAGCTCCGCCGCCTGGGAAACATTTTCCAGCTGGGCGATGGTGGAAAAACACCTTAACTGCGATATCCTCACCTGCGTATGCCTCCTTCCCCGGCAGCGTCCGCCGCTCATCCTGCTCCAAATGACCCCCGGGCCCTGCCCGAACGGAGCGTCATTCTTCATTCAGTATACGTTCTCATATTCCAAAAAACAATAAGAAGTTCTCCTCCCCGTATTGTCGTCGCACATTTCATAAAATACAATAATATTAGCAAAACCGGCACCTGCGCGTGCTTTTTTCAGCAATTATACAAAGGAGGTGGATCAGGGCTTTATGCCCGGAAGCATTATGAAACAGTTACTGATCAAACCTGAGAAATGTATTGGCTGCCGCACCTGCGAGCTGGCCTGCGCCTTCGGCCACTACGGCCAGTTCAATCCCAAGCTGGCCAACGTCAAAGTGTTCGAGTATGAGCAGGAAGCCGCGGCCGTCCCCGTGATGTGCCTGCAGTGCGAGGAGCCGTCCTGCCTCAAGGTATGTCCGGTCCGCGCCATCAGCCGCGACGCCAACGGCGCCGTCACGATCAACTACAAGAAATGCATCGGCTGCAAGATGTGCCTGAACGCATGTCCGCTGGGCAACATTTCCTATCATCCCCTGGCAGCCCGCGTTTTCAAGTGCGATTTCTGCGACGGCGATCCCAAGTGCGCCCGCAACTGCCCGACCGGCGCGATTACCTACGTGGAAGCCGACACCACCGATGAGCGCCGCAAGCTCGCCGGCGACCGGCTCAGAGACCTGATCGGAGAGGGGGGGACGAAATGAAAAACGGATATGTAGGAAAAATCATTCGTGTCAACCTGAAGGCAGGCACCATCCGCACCGAGCCGCTCAACGAAGTCAGCGCCTCCCAGTATGTGGGCGCCCGCGGACTCGGCACCAAGTACTTCTGCGATGAATGCGATCCCAAGTGCGACGCCCTGGGCCCCGGCAACAACCTGATCCTCATGACAGGCCCGCTGACCGGCACCTTCGCGCCCTCCTCCGGACGCTACAACGCGGTGGCCAAGTCACCGCTCACCGGCACCATCGGCGCCGCCAACTCCGGCGGCCACTTCGGTCCCGAGCTCAAGTATGCCGGCTATGACGGCATCATTTTCGAGGACATCTCCGACAAGCCCGTCTATCTCTACATCAATGACGACGTGATCGAGCTGCGCGACGCCTCCCACCTCTGGGGCAAGGACGTCTTCGAGACCACCGACATGCTCTATGAAGAGTGCGGCTCCAACTTCCGCGTCGCCACGATCTCCGCTGCCGGTGAGAACGGCGTTCTCTTCGCCGGCATCATGAACGACAAGCACCGCGCGGCAGGCCGCGGCGGCATGGGCGCTGTCATGGGCAGCAAGAAGCTCAAGGCCGTCGTCGTCAAGGGAACCGGCTCCGTGTTCGTGGCACGTCCGGACGGCTTCTACAAGGAAGCCCTGGCCGCCCGCGACACCCTCCGGGCCCATCCGGTCACCGGCGCGGGCCTTTCCGCCTACGGCACCATGATCCTCGTCAACATCGTCAACGGCGTGGGCGGCCTTCCCGTCAACAACGGCTCCGAAGGCTCCCTCTTCCCGCAGGCGGACGAGATCTCCGGCGAGGCCCTGACCGCCCGCCACCTGATCCGCAACAAGGGCTGCTTCGGCTGCCCCATCGGCTGCGGACGACTCACCGAGATCAAGGCAGGCGCCTTCAAGTCCAAGGGCGAAGGCCCCGAGTACGAGGCCGGCTGGTCCTTCGGCGCCGACTGCGGCATCGATGACCTGGGCGCTGTCTGCAACGCCAACTTCCTCTGCAACCAGTACGGCATCGACCCCATCACCATGGGCACCACCATCGCCTGCGCGATGGAGCTCTACAAGATCGGCGCCATCACGGAAGCCGACGTCGGGTTCCCGCTCCGCTTCGGCGACGCCGCCGCCATGGTCAGGGCCACCGAGATGACCTGCAAGGGCGAAGGCTTCGGCAAGATCATGGGCCTGGGCTCCTACCGCATGGCCGAAAAGTACGGCCATCCGGAGCTCTCCATGTCCGTCAAGAAGCAGGAAATGCCCGCCTACGACGGCCGCGCCATCCAGGGCATCGGCCTGGAGTACGCCACCTCCAACCGCGGCGGCTGCCACGTCCGCGGATACATGATCTCCCCCGAGGTCCTCGGTATCCCGCAGGCCATGGATCCGCTGACCACCAAGGGCAAGCCCGGCATGCTCAAGGTCTTCCAGGACCTGACCGCCCTCTGCGACGCCACCGGCATCTGCCTCTTCACCACCTTCGGCATCGGCCTTGCCGAGATCGCGGGCATGTACCGTGAAGCCGTGGGCAGCGACGAGAGCGATGCGGATATCCTCCTCAAGGGCGAGAGGATCTGGAACCTGGAGAAGCAGTTCAACATCGCCGCCGGCGTCGAGAAGGACACCCTTCCGCCGCGCCTCCTCCGCGAGGCCCTTCCGGCCGGTCCTGCCGCCGGCAAGGTCAACGACCTCTACACCATGCTCAAGGAATACTATGCAGCCCGCGGCTGGGACAGCGAAGGTATTCCCACCGATGCCAAGCTTGAGGAGCTGGGCATGAAATAAGCCGGCGGCCCCAAAGGCTCCGGCATCCGTCAAAGATCCAGATGACCGAATCGGATAGGGGAGTTTCAGCTCCCCTATTCGTTCTGCGCTCTGTGCGCATCCGGTCGTCTTCGTTTTCAAGAAGGGAGCATCCGCTATGAAGATCTCCTTTTATGCCTACTATCGCGATGCGGACTACGCCGGCTGCCGGGAGACCGAGTTCCCGGCCCCGAAGGACCTGCGGGGCCTCGGGGAGGAACTGGGTGCCCGCTACGGCAGCAAATTCCGCGCGGAATACTTCTCCCCGGACGAAAGCGCCCTCGGGGGACAGATCATAGTACTCGTGAACGGGCGCCGCGCAGAGTTCCTGAGCGGCCTGGACACGCCCCTCAAAGACTCCGACCGCGTGCTGATCTTCCCGATCGTGGCAGGCGGCTGACACTGCATTTGTCATACCCTTGAAAGGCGGTGATACCTTTATGCCGGTCTCAAGAGACGAAATCTCCGGGATCCTGGGCCAGTATCCCAGGGAACAGCGCTACAGCCTCGCCATCATGCAGGACATGCAGCGCAGGTACAACTACATTCCGCGGGAGGGAATGGAGGCCCTGTCCGAATACCTCGGCTGTCCCCTCTCCTCCCTCTATTCCATGGCGACCTTCTACAAGGCCCTGAGCCTTAAGCCCAAGGGGCGCCACATCATCAAGCTCTGCGACGGCACGGCCTGCCATATCCGCGGCGCCTCACCCCTCAGGGACGGCATCCGGCGCCTCCTGGGCATCGACGCGGACGAGACCACCGGTGACGGCCTCTTCTCCCTGGAGCTGGTCAACTGCCTGGGCTCCTGCGCCCTGGCGCCGGTCATGGTCGTGGACGAGACTTATTACGGCAAGATGACCCTGGAAAAGCTTCCCGGCATCCTGGAGGAATATCGGAAGGAGGCGAGCGGTAAATGAAGACCATACGAGTCTGCTGCGGCACCGGCTGCCTGGCCAACGGGAGCCGCAAGGTGGCCGAGGAATTTGAGCGCCTCATAACCGGCGGGGACGTGCAGGTGGAGTGCCACATAAAGCGCACCGGCTGCAACGGCTTCTGTGAGAACGGACCCCTGGTGACCATCCTTCCCGACAACATTTCCTACTATCACGTCAAGCCCGCGGACGTGCCCGAGATCCTGGACAAGACCATTGGGCGCGGCGAGACCGTGGATCGTCTGCTCTACAAGAACGACAAGGGTGAACGTGTCAGGAGCCAGCAGGACAACCCCTTCTACGCCCCCCAGATGAAGATCGCCCTCCGCAACATCGGCAAGATCGACCCGCTTGACGTGGACGACTACATCGCGACAGGCGGCTACGAAGCGCTGAAAAAAGCCCTCACCATGAAGCCGGAGGAGATCCTGGACGAAATGGATCGCTCGGGCCTCCGCGGGCGCGGCGGCGCGGGCTTCCCCACCGGCCGCAAATGGCGGACGGCCGCCGGCTACGACGTCTTCCCCAAGTACGTGGCCTGCAACGGCGACGAGGGCGACCCCGGCGCCTTCATGGACAGGTCCATCCTGGAGGGCGATCCCCACTCCGTGATCGAGGGCATGGCCATCTGCGCCCTTGCCATCGGCGCGGAGGAAGGCTTCCTCTACATCCGTGACGAGTACGCCCTGGCGGTCAAGAACGTCCGGGCAGCCATCCGCGCGGCCGAGGAGCGGGGCTTCATCGGCGAATCCATCATGGGCAGCGGCAAAAAGCTCCGCCTCTCCGTGGTGCGGGGCGGCGGCGCCTTCGTCTGCGGCGAGTCCACCGCCCTCATGCAGTCCATCGAGGGCAAGGTCGGCGAGCCCAGGGCCAAGTACATCCGCTCCGTCCAGCGCGGTCTCTGGGACCACCCGACGGTCCTCAACAACGTGGAGACCCTGGCCAACGTTCCCTACATCATCGGCCGCGGCGCGGCCGGCTATGCCTCCGTCGGGACGGAAGGCAGCAAAGGCACCAAGGTCTTCGCCCTGGTCGGCAAAGTCAAGCGCACGGGCCTCGTGGAGGTCCCCATGGGCGCCACCCTCCGGCATCTCATCTACGACGTGGGCGGCGGCGTGCAGAACAACCGCCCCTTCAAGTCCGTGCAGACCGGCGGTCCCTCCGGCGGCTGCATCCCCGAGAGCATGCTGGACCTGCCTGTGGATTTCGACACCCTCAAGCAGTACGGCGCCATGATGGGTTCCGGCGGCATGATCGTCATGGACGACCGGAGCTGCATGGTGGAGGTCGCCAGATACTATGTCAACTTCCTCTGCGGCGAGAGCTGCGGAAAATGCACCCCCTGCCGGGAGGGCTTAAAGCAGATGCTCGCCATCCTGGAGGACATCTGCCACGGCAAGGGAAAGCTGGAGGACCTGGACCTTCTGGAGACTCTCGGCGAGACCATGAAGGACAGCTCTCTCTGCGCCCTGGGCCAGTCCGCACCCAACCCGGTGCTGACCACCCTCAAGTACTTCCGCAGTGAGTATGAGGCCCACATCCTGGAGCACCGCTGCCCCGCCGGCGTCTGCAAGGACCTGACCAGCTTCGCGGTGGACCCGGACAAGTGCAAGGGCTGCTCCGCCTGCGTGAGGGCATGCCCCACCGGCGCCGCCTCCGGCGAGATCCGCAAGCCTCACTCCATCGACCCGGACAAGTGCATCAGCTGCGGAAGCTGCCGTGAGGCCTGCCGCTTCAACGCGATTCTTACGAAGGGGAGGGACGAGAAATGATCATCACCATCAACGGAATTCCCTGTGAATGTGAAAAAGGAGAGTTCCTTCTCCAGATCGCCCGGCGCAACGGCATCGAGATCCCGACCCTGTGCCACCACGACGCCTTCGCCGGGCAGGGCGCCTGCCGCCTCTGCATCGTCGAGGTCGTGACCCGGGGCCGCGGAAGGATCGTGGTATCCTGCGTCTACCCCGTAGCCGACGAATGTGAAGTCTACACCGACAACGAGCGCGTAAGGCGCCAGCGCGGCATGATCCTGCGGCTCCTGGAGGCCCGCGCCCCCGAGAGCCGGGAGATCCGGGACCTCTGTGAAAAATACAAGGCGCCGAAGTTCGACCGCTTCATCAGGGTGGATGGCAGCAAATGCGTCATGTGCGGCCTCTGCGTGAAGGCCTGCGCCGAGCTCTCCGTGGGCGCCATCTCCACGGTCAACCGCGGCGTCAGCAAGGAGATCGCCACGCCCTACCACGAGCCCAGCTCCGTCTGCGTGGGCTGCGGCAGCTGCGCCCACGTCTGTCCCACGGGCGCCATCGAGATCACCGAGACGCCGGACACCCGCACCATCTGGGGCAAGACCTTCCGCCTGGTCCGCTGCACAGGCTGCGGCGCCGTCATCGGCACCGAGGAGGAGGTGGCCTACGCCGCCAGGCGTGCCGGCACCGAGCCCGACGGGCTCTGCAACACCTGCCGTAAGAAGCGGATCGCCGATGTCTTTGCCCATTCCGTCGGGGTCTGAGCCGCCCTTTTTTCGGGTCATGAGCAGCACTTTTTGGGGTCCCTTATGAAAAAAACTCATAAGGGACCCGTTTTGACCATAGCTATTGCAATCTCCCGGCATATGTGATAAGTTGCTATCAACGGCGCTGATTCAATGTCCGCATTTTCCGAACGGGCATGGACCGGCGCATATGAACTGTGGTGGACGAGCCCCGATTCATACGTTTCCCGGACGCACCGGGCCGACGTATGGGGCTCTTTTTTTGTTTTTTAAGGAGGAAACAAAAAATGAAAAAAGCCGTAGCATTCCTTTCCGTTCTGCTTCTTTCCACGAGTATCCTGGCCGCCTGCGGCAAACCGGCCGCACCCGCGGATACGCCAGCCACTTCAGAGACGACCGCCCAGACCGAGACCGAAGCTCCCACTGATACCGAACCTGAAGCTCCCGCTGAGACCGTGACAGAAGCCCCCGCTGAAACCGAGACAGAAGCCCCCGCTGAGACCGAGGCTCCCGCTGAGACAGAAGCTCCCGCGGATGCGGTCAACACCGTCATTTTGAAGGAAGCGGATGACGCCATGATCAACACCTACTCCCTGCTCGCCGTGAACCCGGAAGCCCCCTTCGAGGATGCCGACGGCAACGCGGTCGACGGTGTGGAGATCAACACCGAAGGCGCCAAGGCCCTGATCGACTGGTTCCTGTCCGGGGAAGGAATGCAGCTGGCCGCCGATTACGGCAAGGCAGAGTACGGCGACAGCCTCTTCTACCTCCTGGAGGGTGCTCCGGTTTATGAGGGCGAGATTGCGCCCGCGACCGAGGAGACCGCGACCATCCGGCTCTCGACGACGACTTCCGTCAACGACTCCGGCCTTCTGGGGGCTCTGCTCCCGGTCTTCGAAAGCGAATACGGCTACACCGTGGAAGTCCAGTCCGCCGGCACCGGCAAGGCCATCGCCGCCGCCAAATACGGAAATGCAGACCTGATCCTGGTCCACTCCAAGTCTCAGGAGGAGCAGTTCATCGCGGACGGATTCTCCTGCACCCTGGACGGCTTCGACAAAGAGCGTCTTTCCTTCCTCTACAACTACTTCGTCCTCTGCGGCCCCGCTGACGATCCCGCCGGTGTGAAGGACTGCGCCAGCGTTCTCGACGCGTTCGCTGCCATCGCGGACGGCAAGTATGCCTTCATTTCCCGCGGCGACGGGTCCGGTACCCACACCAAGGAGCTGTCCCTGTGGCCGGAGGCCCTGGGCATCACCGCGGAGGCCGAGAGCTTTGCGGATTACACAGACTGGTACACTTCCGCCAACGCCGGCATGGGCTCCTGCCTGGTCATGGCGGAGGAGATGAACGCCTACATCCTCACGGACAAGGCCACCTTCCTGACCTTCCAGGCCAACGGCGGAAAGATGTAACCTGTCAGGCCGGGCAAGGCCTGCAAAGGCAGGATGTCCGGACCGGGCATGCGGCGGGCAGATCTAAGCAATCAGACAGCCGCAGGCCATGCAGAAAAATGACGTGTATGGTATACTGAACGGGGCAGGGCATTTTGCCCTGCCCCTTCTTGTAAAGTGAGGATAAGACCATGCATTCCGCTCTTCTGAAAGCAATCGAACTCATCCTGTCAGGCGACAGGGAGCTGGCCAACATACTCCTGGTGACGGCGAAGACCTGCCTCACCAGCTCCGTGATCGCGCTCCTCATCGGCGTGCCTCTGGGAATCCTGCTTGGCGCCGGAAAGTTCCCCGGGCGGCAGGCTCTGGTGGTCATCTGCCGGACGCTGATGGGCATGCCGCCGGTGGTCTGCGGCCTCATCATGTATATCCTCTTCTCCGGCGTTGGCCCTTTCGGGAAATACAAGCTGCTCTTCACCGTGACGATCATGATCATCGCCCAGGTGGTCCTCATCACGCCGCTGGTCATTTCCAACCTGGAGACCTATGTGGCCCAGGTGGCGCCGCAGGTCAGGGAAACTGCCCGCGGACTCTCCCTCGGGCCAGGGAAGACCGTGCTGCTTCTCGCGAATGAGTGCATTTACCCGATCTTTTCGACCTACCTCCTGGCCTTCGCGCGCTCCATCGCCGAGGTCGGCGCTGTCTCCATGGTGGGCGGCGCCATCGCCTGGAAGACCAACGTGATGACCACGGCCATCATGCTCTACACCAACAGGGGCAGCTTCACCCTGGGCATCGCCCTGGGCATGATCCTGATTGCGATCTCGCTCCTCGTCAACATCGCCGTGACCATGATGCAAAGGAGGCTCTCCCGATGAAGATCTCCGCATGCTCCAAGACCTACGGCAGGCGAACCGTGCTCAGGTGTCCTGAGCTTGCAATCGAACCCGGGCGGATCTATGCGGTCATCGGCCCCAACGGAAGCGGCAAATCCACCTACGCGAAGCTGGTGGCCGGGGTCCTGCAAAAGGACGGAGGCGGCACAGTCTCCACGGGCGAAGAGAGGGTCCGCTATATGCCCCAGAAGAGCTTTCCCTTCCGCATGAGTGTGG
This sequence comes from uncultured Lachnospiraceae bacterium, assembly GCA_902766655.1. Lineage (GTDB taxonomy): Bacteria > Bacillota > Clostridia > Lachnospirales > Lachnospiraceae > Chordicoccus. The sequence continues at coordinate 10,256 of CACXEL010000220.1, forward strand.
AGAAGAACATCCTCCTCGCAGGCGGGGACGCGGCGCGGGCCGCGGACCTGATGGAGAAGCTTCACCTGTCCGGCGTCTCCCGCCAGCGGGCCGGGAGCCTTTCCGGCGGAGAGACCGCCAAAATGTCGCTGGCCAGGGTCCTGATGCAGCCCTGCGGCCTCCTGATCCTGGACGAACCTACCTCCGCGATGGACATGGAATCCGCCATCGCCGCGGAGGAGCTGATCAGAGACTACTGCGCAGGGACCGGCTGCGCGGTCCTCTTCGTGACCCATGATCTGTCCCAGGCCAGACGCATGGCGACGGACGCTCTCTTCTTCTACAAGGGCGAGCTCCTGGAATCCGGCCCCGCGGAGAAGGTCCTCCGCGATCCGGAGCGGCCGGAGACCCGGCGTTTTCTGGAGTTCTACGGCGGACTCGGTTCCGAAGGGCGGAGGTAGCGCAATCCGGCGCTTTCCCGAATTCTACGGTGGGCCTGGCTCTGACGGGCGAAGGCAAGGGCTGGGAATCATATGATACGAACGGCTGTATCCCGATCACTGAGCGGGGTACAGCCGTTTGTACTGCTGTGGCTTCTCATTCTCTTCGGAGGATTGCTGAAGATTTCATGGGATGGCGGGCCCCGGCGTGTTCTCATTTCCCCGGCGCAGGGCAGAAAATGCAGGTATGCGAAACCGATTGACTCAACTCCCGCGTATGTTATACTGGTTTTAAAGTCACACGTAACTGTCGTGAGAGCAGGTGTAAAACGATATGTTGGACCAGTATGGAAGAACCATCAACTACATGCGCGTCTCCGTGACGGACAGGTGCAACCTGCGGTGCCGTTACTGCATGCCGGACGGTGTTGCGCTTGTCCCCATGAAGGCAATCCTGACCTACGAGGAGATCCGGGAAGTCTGTGAGGCGGCGGCCGGGCTGGGCATCAGCCGGATCAAGATCACGGGCGGCGAACCCCTGGCGCGCCTTGGCTGTGCGGACCTCATCGCTTCCCTGAAGGAGGTCCCCGGCATCGAGCAGGTGACCATGACCACCAACGGCGTCCTCCTCGAGCAATACCTTCCGGCGCTCATGGCCGCAGGGCTGGACGCGGTCAATATCAGCCTGGACACCCTGGACCGGACCCGCTTCGAGGCGATTGCCGGCAGGGACGAGCTCACACGTGTCCTGCACAGCATCGATGCGGCCCTCGATGCGGGGCTGAAAGTCAGGATCAACACGGTCCTCCAGCAGGGCATGAACGACGACGAATGGCCCGCGCTCGCGGAAATCGCGAAGGGCAGGCCGGTGGACGTCCGTTTTATCGAGATGATGCCCATCGGCTTCGGAAGAAGGGTCCGGGGCGTCTCCAACGCCTCGCTGAGGGAAGCCCTGCGCAGCCGGTATCCCGGGCTCAAGGACGATCCTTCCGTCCACGGCAACGGACCGGCGGTCTATGTCCGCATTCCGGGCTGGCAGGGAGGCATCGGTTTTATCAGCGCGATCCACGGAAAATTCTGCGACCACTGCAACCGGATCCGTCTCACCTCCCAGGGAAGGCTCAAACCCTGCCTCTGCTTCGGAGATACCGCCGATCTCCTGCCCATCCTGCGGAGCGGCAGGGACAAGGACGCAAGAAATAAGGACCTTACCGCCGCATTGTACGAGAGCATTTACCGAAAGCCCCTGCAGCACAGCTTTGAAGATCCCGAAAGCATTACCGAGCAGGCCGCCATGGCCAGCATCGGAGGGTGATTTTTGAGAAAAAAGGGCCGTCCCCGATTCTCAAAAGCCATAGGAGGCAATCAATATGAGTGAACAGAAAAACCCGGCCGGCCGCGTCCTGGCCGTCTGTATCAGTGAAAGAAAGGGTATCCAAAAGACCGAGGTCCCCTCTGCCACCTTCGTCGAAGACTGGGGCATCGAGGGCGACGCCCACGCCGGAAAATGGCACCGCCAGGTCAGCCTCCTCTCCTTCGAGAAGATCGAGGAATTCCGCGCCAGGGGGGCCGACGTTAATTTCGGCGCCTTCGGCGAGAACCTGATCGTCGAGGGCTTTGACCTGCGGATGATTCCGGTGGGGACCCGCTTCAGGATCGGGGATGCGGTCCTGGAGCTGACCCAGATCGGCAAGGAGTGCCACAGCCACTGCGCTATCTACAAGGTGATGGGTGACTGCATCATGCCCAGGGAAGGCGTCTTCACGAAGGTGCTGAAGGGCGGCACCGTAAAAGCCGGCGACACGGTCGAGCAGCTCCCCCTGAGTCCTGACCGGCCTTTCACAGCGGCGGTCATCACGCTCAGCGACAAGGGCTCCCGCGGGGAGCGGGAGGACAAGAGCGGTCCCCTCATCGCGGAAAGGCTCAAGGGCGAGGGCTACGAGGTCGTCGAGACCCTTCTCCTGCCGGACAAGCGTGCCAGGATCGAATACGAGCTTAAACGCCTCGCAGACCAGCGGCAGGTGAACGTGATCTTCACCACCGGCGGGACAGGTTTTTCGGAGCGGGATGTGACGCCCGAAGCCACCCTGGCCGTCTGCGACAGGATGGCGCCGGGCATCGCCGAGGCCATGCGCTGGTACTCCCTGCAGATCACGCCCCGGGCCATGCTGAGCCGTCAGGCATCCGGCATCCGGGGGAAGACCCTGATCGTCAACATGCCCGGGAGCCCCAAGGCCTGCCGCGAGGACCTGGATTTCATTCTCCCCTCACTGGCCCACGGCCTCGGTATCCTGCGGGGCACCGACGGGGAATGTGGGAACGAGACGCCAGGAGACCATCACCACCACGACCATGCATGAGCAGGGCCCTGGGACCGGTCCTCATTTTCTGATGCGAGGTGTCCTATGATCTATCTTGACAATGCAGCCACCTCCGGCCGAAAGCCCGAATCCGTCTACCGGGCCGTGGATCGCGCGCTCCGGGAGTGCTCCGGCAACCCGGGGAGGTCCGGTCACGCGGTCTCCCTGGCGGCGGGGAAGATCGTTTCGGACGCCCGCCTGCAGTGCGCCAGGCTTTTGGGCGCCGCGGACCCCTCCGAGATCTCCTTCGGGCCAAACACGACGACCGCGCTCAACACGGCGATCTACGGCATCGCGCGCGAAGGGATGCACATCATCACGAGCGCCCTGGAGCACAACTCCGTCTCACGCCCCCTGGAACATTTAAGGAAATGCGGCCATACGGTCACTGTCCTGCCCGCCTCCGTGGACACCGGCGTAGACCCGGACGATGTGCGGAGGGCCATCCGCAAAGAGACCGGGCTCATCGTGATGACGCACATCTCCAATGTGACCGGCACCGTGAATGAAATCGCCGCCATCGGTTCCATCGCCCGGGAGGCCGGTATCCCCTTCCTGGTGGATGCGGCGCAGTCGGCCGGGGCGAGGAGCATCGACGTACAGCGGGATGGGATCGACATGTTGGCATTTCCGGGACACAAAAGCCTGCTCGGGCCCCAGGGCACCGGCGGCCTCTATGTCCGCACCGGGCTCCTGCCGGAGCCGCTCACCAGGGGCGGTACCGGCAGCTTTTCCGAGTTTCCCGAGCAGCCCACCCGCATGCCCGACCGGCTGGAGAGCGGAACCCTCAATGTGCCGGGGCTGGCGGGGCTGGCGGAAGGGATTCATTTTATACTGGATACGGGCGTCACGGAGATTCATAAAAATGAGGACCGCCTTCGCACCTTCCTCTATGAAGGTCTCTCCGCGATTCCCGGCATCAGGCTCTATACTCCGTCCGCGGGGCACGACGCCGGCAGCGTCCTCTCCTTCACCGTGAGCGGCATGGAAAGCGCGGAGGTGGCCATGATCCTCGACGCCGCCTTCGACATCGCGGTGCGGAGCGGGCTGCACTGCGCGCCCTATGCCCACAGCATGCTGGGCACCATCGGCTCCGGCGGGACCGTCCGCGTGAGCCCCGGATATTTCAATGAGATGAGCGACGCGGAAGCCTTTGTCGAGGCGATCCGCACCATCGTGCAGGAGAACGCTTCGTAAATAACTGCATGCCAATGGCCGGCAGATTTGACGAGACAGTCCGCGCTATCGTGCAGGAGAACGCCTGAGGAGAAGTACCTATGATCCCGGAACGCTATTCAAGACAGATCCGCTACGCCCATATCGGGGAAAAAGGGCAGGAAATGCTCCTTGCCTCCACCGTCGTGATCGTCGGTATGGGCGCCCTCGGCTGCGTCAGCGCCAATGAGCTGGTGCGCGCAGGCGTCGGGCATGTCCGCTTCATCGACCGCGACCTCGTGGAGCTCAGCAACCTCCAGCGGCAGGTCCTCTATACAGAGGCCGATGCAGCCGAATCCCTTCCCAAGGTGTTCGCGGCCGCGGACCATCTCAGGGCGGTCAACTCGGATGTTGAGATCGAGCCGGAATTCGGGGACCTGAACTCCGGAAATATCGACGCTCTCTTCCGGGGCGCAGACCTCATCGTCGACGCCACCGACAACCTGGAGACCCGGTATCTCATCAATGAATACTGCGTGGAGCATTCTGTTCCCTGGGTCTATGGAGGTGCCGTGGGCTCTGAAGGCATGACGGCTGCATTTGTGCCGGGAGGGCCCTGCTTTTGCTGCTTCTCCGGCCATCCGAACGCATCCCGGCAGGGCTCCGGCAGGACATGCTCCTCCGCAGGCGTCCTGAATACCCTCACCGCCACGGTCGCTTCCCTCCAGGTGACGGAAGCCCTCAAGATCCTGACCGGGTCCGCCTCCGTCCGGAAGGACCTCCTGTACATGGAGCTCTGGGACAACGACTTCTACCCGATACCCCTGGAGAAGAACCCGGACTGTCCGGTCTGCGTCCACCACCGCTACACCTATCTCGGCACCGCTTCAGGCACCCAGGCAATCAGCGTCTGCGGCAAAAACGCCTACCAGATCCTGCCCTCCGCAAGGAGATCGCCGGACTTTCAGGCCCTGGCCGAACGGCTCTCCGGCCTCGGCGAGGTCAAGGTCAAGGCCTATTACCTGGAATTCGACTCCCCCTCCGCCTCCTTCCGTCTCTTCAAAGACGGCCGCGCCATCATAAACAATGCGGACACAGAGGGGCGGGCCAAATCCGTCTACTCGGAATATATCGGGGGGCTGTGAGAATGAGGGAAGTGAGACTCAGGGACGGACCTTTTTCCCAAAATGGGAAAAAGGTCCGTCCCTGAGTCTCACTTCCCTCAGTCTCACCGCATCCTCCGCCAAATGACCCTGTACATAGTCAAAAAACAGGCACTGGCCCCGACGACCTGGCTGGTAAACTCCGCCCAGAACACTCCGCGCACCCCCAGCCCCACGGCCGGCAGGATCAGCGTCAGCGGTGCGACCAGCACGATCTTCCTCAGCATGGAGAAGAACAGCGCATGCTTCGGGTAATTGAGGGCCACGAAGGTGGACTGCCCCACCATCTGCATGGTCATAAAGGGAAAGGCCCCGAAATAGATCCGCGCGCATTCCACCGTCAGCCTGACAAGCTCCCCGTCCGAGCTGAACAGGTGGAAGAGCGGCCCCGGAACGAGCATGACCGCTGCCCACATGGTCACATTGAAGCACAGACTGCACAGAAATGCGAACCGAATGCTCTCCGACACCCTCCTGTACTCCCTGGCCCCGTAATTGAAGCTCATCACGTTCTGGCCGGCCGTCGTGGTGCCCGTCGTCGGCAGTGTCATAATTTCCCGGAGGGAATTGATGAGGCTCATGGCGCCGATGTAGAGGCCGCTGAGCACGCCGCCCCACTGCCGGAGCATGACGTTCACGATGGCCTGGGTCAGCGAGTTGGTGACCTTGAAGGTGAAGCCCGTGACACCGAGCTTCAGGATGCCGCCCAGCTCCGCGAGGTCGATCCCGAGCCTCCTGAGGCGGACCGGCGGCCTTTCGCCGGTGAGGAACCGGACGACCCACAGGGCGCTCACCAGCTGGGACAGGATCGTCGCCAGCGCCGCGCCCCGGATCCCCATGCCCATCACGAAAATGAACACCGGGTCCAGCACGATGTTCAGCACCGCCCCAATCACCACCGTCGCCATCCCGACCTTCGGGAAGCCCTGGGCGTTGATGAAGGGATTCATTCCCAGGCTGATGAGGACCGGAATCGTGCCCGTCACATAGATCCGGAAATACCCCAGCGCGACGGGCAGAGTCTCCTCGTCCCCGCCCAGCAGCCTGAGCGTCACCGGCGCGGTCAGGTAGAGGACCACGGTCAGCGCCGCACCGGTCATGAGGAGGGCCGTGAAGGAGGTCTCCATGATCCGCGCCGCCTTGGCCCCGTCCCCCTCGCCCCTCGCTATGGTCGACAGCGTCGCACCGCCGGTGCTGAAGAGGTGGGCAAAGGCCCCGATCAGTGTGATCAGCGGGAAACAGACCCCGAGCCCCGTCAGCGCCAGCGTCCCGTTCGCCCCCATGTGCCCGATATAGATCCGGTCCACGATGTTGTAGAGCACGTGCACCAGCTCCGCCAGCATGACCGGCAGCCCCAGACTCAGGATCAGGCCAGGAATACTCCCCTTGGAAAAGTCACTTGTCTGCGTCCGCACGCCTTCCTCCTCTCCCTTGAAACGGGGGCGAGCTTTTTGAGAATCAGGGACGGTCCTTCTTTCTCAAAATCCCCGATTTA